>JAUXXK010000329.1 GCA_030681145.1 Methanobacteriaceae archaeon
AAATTAGGAAATCCCGATCTTAACGTAGTTGTATTTACTGGTGATGGTGATGGTGCCTCTATTGGAGGAAATCATCTAATCCATGGTGCTAGAAGAAATATAGATCTCACTGTGATTTGTATAAATAACAGCATATATGGAATGACCGGTGGTCAAATAAGTCCTACATCCCCTAAAGGAAGTTACGCGAGCACCGCACCATATGGGGCATTTGAAAAACCATTTAAACTTTCTGAACTTGTTTCAGCTGCAGGTGCCAGTTATGTGGCCAGATGGACTACCGCACATGCTTTACAATTAACAAAAGCTATTGAAAAAGGGCTTAAAAATGAAGGATTTTCATTTATTGAAGTAATTTCTCAATGCCCCACTTATTTTGGGCGGAAAAATAAAATGAATGATCCTATAGATATGATGCGTTGGATGAAAGATAACAGCATTAATAAAAGAAAAGCAGATCAAATGAGCCTCGAAGAGCTTGAAGGAAAAATAGTGGTGGGAGAGATTATAAATGATCCTGGTCCCGAGTTTTCCCAAGAACTTTATAAGTTAATTGAAGAAAAGTATGGCAAAAAAGCTGAAATCGTGAAAACTGCTTATAGGAGTGTTTAAGTTGCGGAAAGAAATAAGAATCGCAGGATTTGGTGGCCAAGGCATAATTTTAGCAGGAATAGTTATTGGGAAAGCCGCGGCGTTGCACGATGGAATACATGCAGTTCAAACACAATCATATGGTCCCGAAGCACGAGGAGGTGCTTCAAGAACAGAAATTGTGATTAGTGATGAAGAAATTGATTATCCCAAGGTTCAAAAACCCGACATACTTGTAGCCATGTCCCATCCAGCAATGATGGCTTATCTAGATGATTTAAAAGATGGTGGGATGTTAATTGTTGATCCGGATATGGTCAATGAAGAGGAAATTCTTCCCTTTGTCAAAAAACATAAAATACAGTATTACCGAGCTCCTGCAACCATTACTGCTGAAAAAGAAATAGGCCTAAGCATTGTAGCAAATATAGTAATGATTGGTTCAATAACAGAAATAACTAAATTAATATCTGTAGAAGCTGCAGAAAAAGCAATCAAAGAAAGTGTTCCTCCAGGCACTGAAGCTAAAAATCTTGCTGCATTTGAAGCCGGGCTTTCTATTGTTGAGTAAAGAAAATCCATAATGATCCTAAGTGATTTAAAGATGCTTTAGACCCTGAACTAATTTGTTAAATTTCAGTAAAGAATATTGATTGAGTATTTAATTATTCTATAAATATTAAGTCAATAAATTTTCTATTTTTTATTTTATTAAAAATATTTTAGTCATATTATAACTTGAACTAATTACTATAAGTTTTATTTATATCTATGAACAAAATATGAAAAAGAATGTATTATGGTGGAAATTTACAACCAATTTAATTATTTATTCAATTTTGGGGTTTAAAAATGAAACTTTATGAGTACAATGCCAAATCTGTGTTTAAAAAAGAGGGAATACCAATACCCGAAGGTTATGTAGCGCGAAACAGTACCGAAGCTAGAGAAATTGCCGAAAAAATGGGCATACCCGTGGCTATAAAATCCCAAGTCATGGTAGGGGGTAGGGGAAAAGCTGGAGGCATAAAGTTTGCAAATACTCCTCATGAAACATTTGAATCAGCGGAAATTCTTTTTTCAGCCAGTATAAATGGTGAAGATGTTAAATACTTGCTTGTGGAAGAAAAAGCAGATATTAAAAAAGAATTTTACATAAGTGTAGCTGTGGATCGAAGTATTGGAAAACCACTGATTATGGCCAGCAAGGAAGGAGGCGTTGATATAGAGAAGTTGGCTGAAGAAAATCCCGAAAAGATTATAAAATACCATGTGAATCCTCAGGAAGATTTTTTAGTATATGAAGGAAGAGAAATCGCCCGTAAAATGGGAGTAGGGAGTTCACTTATATCGCCAGTAGGGGGTATTATCTGGAAGCTTTTCCAGGTTTTTAAAAAGTATGATGCACACCTTGCAGAAATTAATCCGCTCATAATAACTGAAAATGGGTTAATTGCAGCCGATGCTAAACTCGATTTGGATGATGATTCTATATACCGCCATCATAAAATGAAAGATTTTGGAGAGTACGAGGAACATGAGTTCGCTTTTGTTAAATTAGATGGAGATATTGCAGTTATAGGGAATGGCGCAGGCTTAACACTAACTGGAATGGATATGATAAAATTAAATGGTGGAAACCCAGCCACATTCCTAGATATCGGTGGTGGTGCATCAGAAGATGTTATTAAAAAGGCATTGAATTTAGTTATAGATTTTTCACCTGTTAAAGTTATATTTCTGAATGTGCTGGGTGGAATAACAAGAGCAGATGATGTAGCTCGAGGGGTTATTAAAGCCTTGGAAGAAACTGATCGAAAAGTTCCATTAGTTATCCGGCTAACTGGAACCAATGAAGCTGAAGGTCAGAGATTACTGACTGAAGCAGGAGTTTCTTTTGAAACATCAATGGAAAAAGCTGCTAAAAAAGCGGTAGAACTTCGAAATTCTTTTTAATCCATATTTAATTATTTTTTCTTAGATTACTCATTTTAGGATAAAAAGTATTTTTATGTTATTTCTAAAGAAATTACGATTTTTTTTATTCAAATTAATAAAAAAGGATAAAGAATTATGTTTAAAAATAAATAAATCTATGTGAAAATAATTATACCCAGCATAGTTTAATTTAAAAAAATAAAAATTATGGAGAAAGTAATTAAAAATCCATATATTAAATAGTTCTTTTTATGGAAATAGAATGGGCCATTACCAGAGCAGATATTATTATATATGCCAGAAGGGCTGATTCATTGAATGATCTATTAAATATGAATAGGCCAATTACACTCTGAGATAAAAACGCTGCTAAAGCACCTATAAGAAGTGCTTCTCGACCTAAAAATGTTCTACTGCCTTCTTTTCTTTTACTTCGGTATTTTCTTAAAACTGTGAACCCCGTCAGTGTAACCAACATAATCCATCCTAATAAAAATAATAGTCCAAAAAAGCCCGCATCAAATGCCACAGCAAATATTCCGGGAAGCATATAATCTATGTAATCTTTTTTTACTACAAGTACTCCATAAAAAAGATGGTACGGCAATCCAAGAGATTGAATAAATGTCATTGGAAGAGTAATATAACCATCAGCACCACCTAAACATTCGGTTTTCCAGTAACAAGAACCATAGTTATGTCCTAAGAAATTAGTGTTGTGTAAAACTGTTTTTAAACTAGGTATAGAATACTGTTCTAGTCTAGCTATTCTTAACATAGGGCTTAGAACGGCTTTATTTAATAGTCTAGATAATATTTCTAGAAATGCAAATGCCCCAACCCCCAAAATAGAGAATCCTACAACAGACTTAGTAGTTATTTTAGTGCTCCTTTTAAAGCTTTTAGACATGATAATATAACTAAAAGCCCATCCTAAAAACCATAAAATAAGAAAAGACCTGTGCATTATTCCTCCCGCCACAGCAATTACAAAGAAAAGAATAAGGCTAATGGTTTTAATGGAGGTGGATTTAATGCCCACTTCACTGAGTAAACTAGCGGCAGCAGCCACTGTAACCCATCCAAAAACGGCCAGAGGCCCGAATGGGTGGGTGAATTCATGGTGAGATAAAAAGGGGAGCAGTAAAAAAACAGCATCCGCGCTAAACAATGCGGCTATAAGAAAAGACAGTACCAGGCCTAGAAATAGTACCATACTTAATGGTAAGGCCACCACATTAAATAGCAGTAGAATACCTACATGAATAAATAGGGCCACTTCAATTATTAGTTGCAGATTATTTTGAGCAATGAACATAATATCAAATTAGTCTTTAACAACCCGTATAATATAAATTTATGTACTAAAATAGTTAAAAAATAGAGGAAATTTGGTAATTATTGATTTTTGATAATTAAGTTAAGTAAATACTAGGAAAATATGATAATTTTGAATTAAAAATCATTGTGGATTTAAAAAATATAAAAAAGACAATAGATTATAATATTTGCATATTATAATCTAATTACTTGAAATATTAGTATACTAGATTACACTACTGTTTGGAAATGATTCCTTGTGCATAGTTGAATAGTTCTTGTATGAAACTAGTTATCTGATCCAGTATATTTGAACTTGAGACATTTTGACTAATATTTTGAAGTTCATTCTGGAAATCCGTTAGATT
>JAUXXK010000350.1 GCA_030681145.1 Methanobacteriaceae archaeon
TAATTGATGTACATGTACATTTTAGAGATCCCGGGCTTAAATATAAAGAAAATTTCAGGACAGGAAGTCAAGCTGCTGCAAATGGAGGATTCACCACCATAATGGATATGCCTAATACAGTTCCCCCCACCAATACCTCTAAAAATTTCAAGAAAAAGCTGAAAATAGCTTCAAAAAAGAGCATAATTGATTATGCACTTCACGCAGGTATTTCAAATATAGAAGAAGTTAAAAAAATTGCTGAATTAAAGCCTGCATCATTTAAAATATTCATGGACATGGTAGATGGCGGTTTTATGATGGGTGCATTCCATAAAATCTCTAAAATTTCTAAAAAAAGTAATATAGATATTCCTATTACACTCCATGCGGAAAATAAAGACATTATTAATCACTGCACTGAAGAGCTTAAAAATAATGGACATAATTCTCCAGAAGATTATGTTTTGGCTCGACCATCTCTAGCTGAAGAAATGGCAGTTTCACAAGCATTAGCACTATCCCATCATTATAACCAGAAAATTCATTTCTGCCATATTAGCACAATAAAATCTCTGGAAATAATACGACAATCTAAAACATTTTTAAATGTTTCATCTGAAATAACTCCCCATCACCTTTTCCTTGATTCATCAGAATTCAAAAAGTGGGGAAATATGGCCAAAACGAATCCTCCCCTTAGGAAACTTTCTGAAAAAATTTTATGGGATGATTTAAATCAGATAGATTTAATTGGTACTGATCATGCCCCTCACACCTTGGAAGAAAAGGAAAAAGATGTTTGGAATGCATCTCCAGGCATTCCCAACTTAGAAGTTGTTCTTAAGTTACTTTTAACCAGTTATAATAATAGAAAAATAAGTTTAGATTCTGTTAAACGTATACTTTGTGAAAATCCAGCAAAAATTTTTAATCTAAAAAATAAAGGATTTATAAAAAAAGGAATGGATGCAGACCTAGTAATTGTAGATATAAATAAAAAAGGGACAATAAAATCTGATGAATTTTATAGTAAGGCACATTACACTCCTTTTGAAGGCATAAACTATCAAGGGCAAGCATTAATGACCATTTGCCGAGGTAATGTAGTAATGGAAAATGGAGAAGTTCTAGAAAATAAGGGTAACCACGTTTATAGTTAATTAAAATTAGATCAATAATTAATAAGTAAATTCTATTTTTAAGATAATTAGTTCATTAAAAAAAAAAGAAAAAAGAAGGGTTTTATTTTTTCAGTTTAGGTATTAAAACACCTGCAAAGACCATTAATAACGCCATTGCCAATACTGCTATTGGTATCCCAGTTCTTTGCATTGGAACCGTTTTACCATGTGCGGCTGGAACAATTTCGATTATTACACTGGATGTATTGTCTTCAATTATTGGGTCATAGGTTAAAGATTCTACTTTTGCACGGTTTACATACGTTCCAGACTTTACAGCTCTGGATTTTATGGTTATTTTTGCAATAGTATTTGCAGGTAAATCCCCAATAGTCCATATTCCTGTAGTTGGATTGTATGTTCCATAATTAGCTGTGTAAGATATGTATTTTAAGCCTTTAGGCATCACATCTGTTACTTTTACCTTTAATGCAGTGTCAGGTCCACGATTTTGTACTATCATCGTAAAGTAAATGATTTTACCAACCGATGGACGGTTGTTATCTACAGATTTGGTTATAGACAGATCTGCCGCAGTAGATATCTTTATTTCTGCATTATCCGAGTCATTGGTAGGGTCTGGATCATATTCGTTTTGACTAGTTTTAGTTGCATTGTTTATAATAGTTGTATTTGATTTCACTACTTGAGCTATTATGGTCAAAGTAGCAAATTTTCCGTTTTCAATAGTTCCAATGGTCCATATCCCATTGTTGTAAGTTCCTTGTGAAGGTTTTGCAGATAGTAATTTTAATCCATTAGGTAGTAAATCAGTAACTTTTACTCCAGTGGCACTATCCGGGCCATTGTTAGTTGCGGTTACAGTGTATGTTACATTACCTAAATAGTTTGGATTTAAAGGATTTGCAACCTTCTTAATTGCAATATCTGCGGTTTTTATAAAGGTATCTACCGTAGATGTATTGTTTTCTGTATACGGATCAAACGTATCCGAATCAACAGACGCCGTATTACTGAATTTTTCTGAAGCAGATGC
>JAUXXK010000355.1 GCA_030681145.1 Methanobacteriaceae archaeon
GTATCAAAAATAAGGGAATTTGGCCAGAACCAGTTTGGAGAATACGCAGGTTATACTCAACTTTATCTTTTTCATTATGCCCGAAAATCAGGGCTTCTGAACAAGCTAAAACCAGTCAAAAAATAATCAGTTTGCAGGATAATATAAATGGTAAATTAATTTAAAATGGGAGGGATGAATTCTAATCCATTTGCGAGAAATATTATTCTAAAATAATCCAAATTCAATAACACCCTAAAGACACATATTATCACAACAATTACCAGAAAACTAAATTCTACCTTCTTTTTGATATTAATTCAGAGACCCAATACTATTATTATATCGAATTAATTAAATAATTATATGATTTATCTAAATGGAAATAATTAATTTTTTATTTTCCTATTAGAATATAATATTTAGAAATGGCACTAGAAGTTGATTAATTATCTTATCCGAGGCAATAAGATGAAAAAAAATCATAATTTAACCAAAGAAATAATAGCTCGGGATTTAAAAAATTTAAATGATAAATTATTTCATATGTTGAATTATTCTTCTCTTAAGGAAATATCTGATTTGATTTTAGAAGAATCCACTCGTCTTACCTGTAGTAAGTACTGTTATGTAGCATTTGTTGATCCAAAAAATGGGGATAGTGTAGGTATTTCATTCTCACATCTCACAACTGGCTGCCAATACTATGCTGATTTAGGGGAAGCTCGTTTTAAAATCAGAAAAGATGGGACTTACGGGGGGCTTTTGGGTTATTCTTTAGATACTGGTGAGTCTTTTTTCACTCATGACCCTAAAAATCATCCTGTGGCGCATGGACTTCCTCCAGGACACGAACCTATAGAACAATTTCTATCTGTGGCAGTAAAACACGAAGGGGAGATCCTGGGCCAGATAGTACTGGCCAACCCGGAAGAGAAATATGGTCCAGAAGACCTAGAGATAGCTGAAAAAATTGCTAATAGCTATGGATTAACCCTTAAAGAAATCATACATCAAAAATAAGATGTTTTTTAATAATTTAAAAATTTACTTTTTAATAATATATCTAATTTTTTCCTTAATTTAAATATATAATATGGGATGGTAAACATCAAAAAAATGAATAATGAATTTATCCCAAGAAATCCTCAGGCAGGCCCTGTTCTAGACATTTTTCCAGAACTTTCTTAATTTTCTTCTGATGGGGTGGCCATGTCATGTAAAGCAAACCCTTTAACTTTAACCATGATGATGGTTCTGGCGGTTCTACTAGTTTCCGCATTTCAGGGGTGTCAGGAATACCTGCCAAGTGGAAAATATTGGGATGAGCATCAGCATAATAAACTGACTCGGCAAATCCTTTACCTATTAGTTCTCCCTCTGTATTTTTGAGATATACTCCGCCCTCAGAATATTGAGCACCACTGGCATTATATCCGGTCTGTCCTCCATCAACAATAGGTTCCATGGTGAAATGACGGATGTCATCTGGAACCATGTCTTGGAACTGGAATTCCCAGTGATCTGGGTACCATGTCTTGGTAACCAAATAATGCTCGGGATTGGAGGATTTTACACTTTTAACCCATTTATCGATTTTTAAAGTCCCTCTGGTGTTAAAAACATGGTTTTTGGCATCAATGTACTGTCCTTTTACATCTATAGTCATAATTCCGGGCGGTTCTGGACCTGTGAGCCAGTAAAATTCTAGATTTTTATCGCTGTGAGGTGCGTACATGGTCATTTCCCGGTCTGCATCGAATTGTGCCATGAACCAATCCCATCCTCTGGAATGTGATGTTTTATTTAAAACACTAGCGGCTCGGACTACCTTGCACCGTGAATTTCCTAATGGTTCTAGGCCATTTCCCCACTGATGATCGAACCAGAACTTACCATCATCCAATATTATTTCCTCTCCATCCAGCTTTAAAAGACTACCTGCCTCCAATTGAAGGCTAGTGGCGGAATAATAAAGGGTTCCGATATCACAGCAGCAAGGAAGGCATCCTTTATTCCCTTGGAGTAGAAAATCTTTATTAGAATTAAATTTCAGATCAACTTCCATTTCCAAATCATTTTCATAACCTTGGTTTACTCCCCAGGCCTTTACTTGGAGGGGGAATAGATCATCCTTTTTTTCTGATATTATCTTGTTTTTTCCAGCTTCATAACAAAAAGGATGGGAGCTAAATTTTAATAGACCCGTGGTCCCGGAAAGTGCGAATGGTCTGCTCTGAATGTGTTTTTCACCTGCTCTAGCAACAGCCAGTTGCATCTCAAATATCTGATTTTCCCAGTCACTTAAACCGAAAATATGGGCCATCTCGGGAGGCAATAAAGAGTAGCGATAGAATGAAACCAGAATTCCATAGTCACGATTTTGAGTATCGCGGCAGTTCCCAACAAAAAAATGCCATCCGACTTGATATCCGAGCTGTGGAGCGAAATCACTGGGAAACTCAATGTTAGATTCTTCAGGAATTTTTTGATAGCCTCGGCTGCTGTCCATTCCCAAAAGATGGTTTATGGCATAAGCTTGCATTGAAGTTAATGAAGAACAGTGTTTCAGAAGTTCTTTATACCTTTTCTGGTAGTTTGGGGTAAATGAATCTGGATTATCAATTAAATCCTGTATTCTATGCTGCATTCTCTTACCAAAAGCATTAGGACTGTTTTTATCATCTAATAAACACTTTTTTATATCTTGAGGTATTTTTTCTTCCTGGAATTCTTTCATCCACAAGGCCAGAGCAACATTTTCCAGTGTTATATTATCCAGATCACTAAGTACATTTTTTTCCATTTTAAGTCCCCAAAGTCAAGATTTAAAGAATTAATCCTTAAATAAATAATAAATATTTGTTAGCACGGCATATAATTTTTTTTGCTATACTTGATAGCATATACTGATTTTAACAAAACTTTAAAATTAGAAAATAAATTACTTTCCTATACTATTCTTTAGTAGAAAAATAATAAAATAATTCCTATTGATATGATTTTTATATTAAATGAAAAATTATTAAAATTAATCATATAACTGGATTAATAAACAAAAAAAAAACTTTTAGCAAAATAAAAAGAATAAAAAGGATTATTCTTCAATAACCCTAACTTTATTCATAACATCTTTTTCTTTAATATCATTAACTACTTCCATTCCTTTGGTTACTTTTCCAAATACGGTGTGGACCCCATCTAGATGTGGTTGTGGGGAGTGAGTTATGAAAAACTGGCTCCCACCAGTATCTTTGCCTGCATGAGCCATAGATAATGCACCTGTAACATGTTTGTTGGGGTTAATTTCACACTTTATAGTGTAACCTGGCCCTCCGGTACCGTTTCCTTTTGGACAGCCTCCTTGAATTACAAAATCCGGCAGTACTCTATGGAATGTGAGACCATCGTAAAATCCTTCATTGGATAATTTTTCAAAATTACCCACTGTGAGGGGCGCATCTTCTTCAAATAAAACCAGTTCAATATTTCCTTTTTTAGTTTCAATAATAGCTTTTTTCATAATATCACCATATTTTTGAATAAAACCATCTTTAATTCGCATCATTCTGCAAATCATGATAGTATTATCTGGAGCAAGTATTAGATCTAACTTCCATACTTATTATAAAAGTACTTATTAATAAGCGAAACCAATTAAACAATAATAAATTTTAATTATGGATTCTTATTGAATATGTCTACTGATGGGTTTTAAACGAGGGTAAATAATTCATTACTTCTATTTGACATGAGGATACCATTATTAATTAATTGTAGATGTAGTTTATTTGAGCATTTTTTACTATATCTTGGACAGGTGATATTATGAATACTCAGGAGATCATGGATTTAGATAAAAAATTTGTCATGCAAACTTACGGTCGCCAACCAATAGTTTTATCGCATGGAAAAGGAGCAGAAGTATGGGATATAGATGGAAAATCTTATTTAGACTGCTTTGCAGGAGTAGCAGTGAATAATGTGGGACATTCTCACCCTAAAGTAGCTTTAGCCATATGTCATCAGGCTCAAAGAATGATACACTGTTCTAATGTATACTACAACTTGGAACAAGCGGAACTGGCCAAATTACTTACTCAGATATCTTCACATGATCGTGTATTTTTTGCAAACAGTGGTGCTGAGGCCAACGAAGGTGCCATAAAATTGGCTCGCAAATATTCAGGGAAAGGAGAGATAATTGCTACCCATAATTCGTTTCACGGGCGTACTTTGGCTACAGTAACTGCAACAGGTACAGATAAATACAAAGAACCATTTAAACCACTGCCATCTGGCTTCAAACACGTTCCATTTGGAGATATTTCGGCTATGGTTGAAGCCATAACTGAAAAAACAGCAGCTATAATCCTGGAACCTATTCAAGGAGAAGGAGGGGTTATTGTGCCTCCTGAAGGATATTTAGGAGATGTACAGAATCTTTGCAGACAGAAAGATATTTTATTAATTCTAGATGAGGTACAGACAGGTTTTGGCCGTACTGGGGAAATGTTTGCATCTACATCATTCAAAATTCAGCCTGACATAACCACTGTGGCAAAGGCAATGGGGGGTGGTTATCCTATGGGGGCCATACTGGCTAATGAGAAAGTTGCAGACGCTTTTGAACCGGGTGACCATGGATCAACTTTTGGGGGAAATCCACTGGGTTGTACTGCTTCTAAAGCAGCTATAGAGGTCATTTTGGATGAAAAATTGACATACCAATCTAAAGTGCTAGGGGAATATTTCAAAAAAAGTCTTGAAGAAGTTGCCTCAAAATATGATATAGTAAAAGAGGTAAGGGGCATGGGATTAATGATTGGTCTTGAACTTACTAAAAGCTGCACAGAAGTGGTTTCAGAAGCAAGAAAACAAGGAATTCTTATAAATTGCACTGCTGGGACGGTTATTAGACTTTTACCTCCTTTGGTAATCAAAAAAGAGCAGTTGGATATAGTTGTACACGTTATGGACGAGGTTCTGGCCAAAATATCCTGATTTTTTTTAAAATTTTATAATTAAATATCTTTTTCTTTAAGAAAACTTTCAAACCAGTTGGAAAGTTTAAATGACTTTATTTTTTCTAAAGAAACCCATTTATAGTCCGTATGTTCTTCACTAATTTTAATATCTCCAGAATCAACTTGTACTGTCATTATAATATGAACAGAATGAACATGGTCTAAATCCTGTTGAGCGATACCTACTGCCCTTTTAAGAGATATTTTAAGATTGGTTTCTTCCTTTATTTCTCTTATCATGGCGTCATCAAATGATTCGCCAGGTTCAACTTTTCCACCAGGAAGTTCCCAGCATTCTGGATTACTGCGAGAATCTGGAGCACGCTTTAAAATAAGAATATTGTTATTATAATCTTTTATAATGGCCCTAACCACAAGCCCAAAGGGTCTATTTTTCATTTTATCTCCTATTAAATACTTTTATAGATATAATATTTATAAATTACTGAATTCAGAAAATTTACATATTTTATGTTGCATCGGGAATCTAACAAATATTTAACAATTTTATATCATTTTACGGGCCTATTTCAACGGAATAGCTGCAATAAACTTTTTTGTTTTTTATAAACTATAAATAGTAAGATTGATAAATTTTTAATATTAACTTATTTTCATGGGGAGGATTATTCATGAATTTTGATTTAGAAATTAGTAAAAAGGGAAATTTAAGTATTGGTGGAGCAGATGCCACCCATCTTGCCCAAGAATATGGGACTCCTTTATATGTCATTGATGAAAACAGGATAAGAGATAACTATCGTCGAGTTTATAGGGCATTTTCCCAGCATTATAAAGATTTTCAAATATTTTACGCTTGCAAAGCCAATACCAATCTTTCTGTGATGCGTATTCTTGAAGAAGAAGGGAGTGGGATTGATGCAGTTTCACCTGGCGAAATTTATACATCATTATTAACTGGATTCAATCCTCAAAGAATACTTTTCACGGGAAACAATGTTAAAGACGATGAAATGGAATTTACAGTAGAAAGTGGAGTTAGATTGAATTTAGATTCGATATCTCAGCTTAAAAGGCTTGCAAAAATTGTTGATCCTGATGGGTTTAAAATATCCTTTAGAGTAAACCCTATGGTGGGCGCCGGGCACCATGAACACTGCATAACTGGCGGAGAAATGAGTAAATTCGGTATAATGGAAAAAGAAGCTGTTGAAGTCTATAAAATGGCCCAAAAACTTGGATTTGATCCGGTTGGTATTCACACGCATATTGGGTCTGGTATTCTAGATCCGGAGCCATTTAAATTAGCAGTAACAACATTAATGGATATAGCTGGTGATATATCGGAGAATGCTGGTGTTAAGTTCGAATTCATAGATTTTGGCGGGGGCTTAGGAATTCCTTATAGTCCTGACGAGCAAATTCTAGATATTGAAACATTTGCCAAGGAAATTACTGGACTATTTAAGGACAAATTGGCCCATTACAACCTTGGAAAACCGACCATGTGTATAGAACCGGGAAGATATATTGTAGGTGATGCATCATACTTATTAACTCGAGTAAACACGGTAAAACAGAGTTATCGTAAATTTGTAGGGGTAGACGCGGGCTTTAATACTTTGCTAAGGCCATCCATGTATGGATCTTACCACCATATTGTGTTGGCCAATAAACCTCTAGCAGAGTCTGTAGAAAAATTAGATATTGCGGGTAACGTATGTGAATCCGGTGACCTTTTTGCTAGAGATAGAACACTTCCAGAGTTGGAAGAAGGTGATCTCATAGCTATTATGAATGCCGGAGCATATGCTTTTTCTATGGCTTCACAATATAACTCCCGGCCAAGGCCTGCAGAAGTTCTGGTAAAAAACGGTGAAATAGATTTAATAAGGGAAAGAGAAACAATTGCGGATGTTTTAAACAAGCAAATAATTCCAACAAGACTTTTAAATAAATCAAAGAAAAATTAATTTAAAGAATTATTTTTTATTTTTTAAAAATCATTTATAATATTTTATCATATTAATATGGAGATTATAAAATGAGTAAAATTAACATTTTGTTTTCTAAAATGCACGGTCTAGGGAATGATTATGTGGTTATTGATGAGAGTGAGGCCGAATGTGTCATTGAAGACAAAAAAAGTGAGCTTGTAATAAAATTATGTCGCAGGGGATTCTCGATAGGTGCGGACGGTGTGATATTCGTAGCCCCAGCCACAGAAAATGGGGATATAAAATTCCGCATATTCAATGCAGAGGGTAGCGAGGCAGAAATGTGTGGGAATGGCATAAGGTGCTTTTCCAAGTTTTTATATGATAATGGGATCAATCGCAAGGAAAAAATTAATGTAGAAACACAGGCGGGCATTAAAATGGTTGAACAAACCATTAAAAATGGTAAAATTGAATACTGTCGGGTGGATATGGGAAAAGCAACATTTAAAACCAGTGATATACCTATGGATGTGGCAGAAGATGAATTTGTGGACCAATTCCTCAAAGTAAAAGGACAACCCATGCAGATGACAGCTTTAAGTGTAGGAAATCCTCATGCTGTTATATTTGTAGAGGATGCTGGCCAAGTTGAACTGGATAAATGGGGCCCGGCGATTGAAAACCATCCACTATTCCCTCAGAGAACCAATGTACACTTTGTTGAAGTGGTTTCTCCTCAAGAGATAATCATGGTTACTTGGGAGCGGGGTGCGGGCCCTACTTTGGCATGTGGAACTGGAGCAACTTCTTGTGCCATTGCGGGTAACAAACTGGAAAAATTAGATGAAAGCGTGCTGGTACACTTGCCTGGTGGAGAACTTCAAATAGATGTTTATCGAGATAAAAATGAATTTGGGGCTTTTATGGAAGGTGATGCATTCCATGTATTTGATGGAATAATGGTTGTGGATATTTAACTATTTCCATATTCCCGTCTGATGACATATTAAACACGTAAATTTCCATCTGAATCTTAACAGAACAGAATGGACTCTTGATTCACCACTCATAACTTCCATCTTTTTTTTGAAACGATACTCAAAAATCATGTTCTCCCATATCTTTTAATAATGGTACAAGTAAATGTATGAAACTAAAATACAAATCAAGATTCAAGCAGCTCAGAAAATTATAGATGACTTTTTAGAGATATTAAGACTGAATGATACATCTGATGGGTTTAAAATTTGCCAGGAGAAAGAATTGGTTATCTATTACAAAAAAATGAGTACTATTATTAAATTCATGGAACGTATAGACCCTCCCTGGGAATTTCGCATTGTTCACCCAGGAATTATTCTGGCTTTGACTAATTATAGGTCTGCAATAATGGAATTAATAAATTATTGTAATGATAAAAATAAAAAACATCTAGAATTCATGCTGAATTTAATAGAACAGGGTTATCATTTGATGGAAGAAAATGAGGAACACATATTGAAGATAAATCCTAAGGATGGAAAAATAAGGGAGGCAAAATTCAAAAACAGTTGTTTTATTGCTACTGCCATTTATGGGGATGTAAATGCTTTAGAAGTTGTTACTTTAAGAAACTTCAGGAATGATTATCTCCTAGAGAGAAGGTGGGGTAAAATTTTCGTGGATATTTATTATAAATTCAGTCCGTTTATGGTGAAATACTTAGAAAAAAATTCTAATCTATCGAATTATACTAAAAAAATTCTAAATAATTTTTTAAAATATATTAATAGGCAAAATAAATATTAATAAATTAAATGATTTTTATATCATGTTATATTGCATGGCTTAAATGCGGCCATTTAGAGAAATATTTTAAAAGGAGGAGTATGGAAATGAAGGTTCAAAGAGGTAGTGTATTTAGACCAGAAACAAATTATTATAAATTAGCAGGCATTATTCTCATCGTGGCATTTTTACAGTTTTTAATGGCTGTAAATTTAGCTGAAACACAGTATCCTGGATTTAACACGG
>JAUXXK010000360.1 GCA_030681145.1 Methanobacteriaceae archaeon
ACCATCCACATGCATCTGATGATATTTTTCCATTATTTCCAGATCTTCTGGAGATACCATATCTTTCCAGCTCATTTTAGATTCTAATTCTTCTTTAGAATAATTTGTAAGGTTTTCAAACTGGTCATTGGCCATTAAAATGGTGTTATCTTCATCAACAATTATACTAGCCGTTCCTGTATTTTCAAAAAGAGTTCTGTAAAATGTTTCTGATTCTTTAAGATCATTTTCAATTTCTTTTAGATATGTAATGTCTTGAGCTGTACCTCTAACACCTATAATTTTTCCATTTTCATTTGTTTTTGGTTTTGCTATAACCTTAATAATACGTAATGAACCATCGGGTTTTGTAATCCTTACATCTAATTCAATATCTTTTTTTGTTGTCAGTACCTTTTGAAGTGCATTATAAAAATCATCCCAATCTTCAGGGTGGATGAATTTTTTTTGATCAAAATATTTGAGCTGTCCGTTCTCTGGATTTATACCTATGATTTTGAATAAACCATCACTCCAGGTTGGATTGAGAGTTACAGGATCCACTTCCCAAAATCCAAAATGGGCAATAGACTCTGCTTCTTTAAACTTATATTTAATTTCTTTTAAATCGTCTTCTAAGACTTTAATCCTTTTATCATTTTTATCTATTTCTAAACCAGGATTACAGATTATCTTTTTAGTTTTATGTTCCATATAATCAATTTTATGTATTTTTTATGGTTTTATTTCGAAATATTCTTTAATCTGCTTGTTATATATCCTATTTTTATTAATAACCCTTTCGAATTAAATAAAGATTTTCAAATAATAATGATAATATCGTACATTTAAAAAAGATAAACATTTATTTATCATGAGTAATATAAATTCTAATAATTTTAGCTTAAAATTTGGAGAAAAAATCAAGAAAAGCGCAAAAAAATTGAATAAAAAATAATAATAGAATATGATAAGATTTCAATAAAAAAAAGAACAAATCTTAGGAGTTTTAGGGGTAAAAAATTGATAGAATCAAATTCTTTAATGAGTTTTCATTTAATGGCAAAGCCTAATGGAGCCTTATGTAATTTAAACTGCAATTATTGTTTTTATACTTCAAAAAAAGACTTATATTCTGATCTTAAGTTGGAAATGTCTGATGACATATTGGAACAGTATACATATCAGTATATTAATGCAATAAAAGTTCCTGAAGTTACATTTTCATGGCAAGGAGGCGAACCAACCCTGATGGGTGTTGAATTTTTTAAAAAAGCTATTATGTACCAGAATAAGTACAAAAAACCAGGTACCCAAATATACAATACTATCCAGACCAATGGCATATTATTAGACGATGAATGGTGCCAATTTTTTCGGGAAAATAATTTCCTGGTGGGTATCAGTTTGGATGGGCCCCAAGAACTACACGATGCTTACCGGAGAGATAAAAAGGGAAACCCAACTTTCCAAAAGGTAAAGCATAGTATCCAACTCATGCAGAAACATGGAGTGGAATTCAATATTTTAGCCACGATAAATAGAGTTAATGCAGATCATCCTTTAGAGGTTTACCGGTTTTTTAAAGAGGAAATAGGTGCAAAATTTATCCAGTTTATACCTGTGGTAGAGTATGATGATTCACGGGGGAAAATACAGGTTTCTGATGAATCAGTACTACCTGAGCAATACGGAAATTTTTTATCAGTTATTTTTGATGAATGGGTTAAAGATGATGTAGGAAAAATATATATCCAGTTATTTGATGCTGCATTAGCATCCTGGGTTGATTATCCTCCTTCTGTATGCCTATTTGCTCCAACTTGTGGTACAGCAATGATTATAGAACATAATGGCGATTTATATTCTTGTGATCATTTTGTGGATTCTGAACATTTATTAGGTAACATCATGGAAACTCCCCTGCCCCAATTAGTATCATCTTCCCAGCAATTACACTTTGCTCAGGATAAAAAGGATAAACTTCCCTCAAGCTGTATTCAGTGTAATTTCAATTTTGCCTGCTATGGGGCCTGTCCAAAACACCGCTTTATGATGGATAAAAATGGAGAAAAGGGATTAAATTATCTCTGCCCTGGCTATAAAAAGTTCTTCAGTCATATAGAATTCCCCATGCTGATTATGGCTTCCCTATATAAACAGGGAAAAGCTCCCGCTGAGATTATGGAAATGGGTGATGGAAAAAACGCCAAACTAAAAAATATATTCCCTGATATTGGCCCAAACTCTCCCTGCCCTTGCAGAAGTGGTTTAAAATTTAAAAAATGTCATGGAAAAATTAGATAACCTAAATTTAAGTATATTCATGAAATTTATTTACAAAAAATTGAATTTGAAGGAGGATAAACATGAGCAAGGAAGATAAAAAGGGTGAGAATAACATCGTCATCATGGCTGGCTATCAGACCATCGATGCAGCGGAGAAAAATTTTGATGAACTCACCCAGCTCGCCAGCGATAAGAAGATTGAAACCGAGGGCGTGATACTGGTCCAGAACAGCCAGGAAGGTAAGGTAAGTGTCATTGCGACCGGAGATCATCTTGGTCGTAAAGGGATGGGATGGGGAGGTGGTGTTGGTTTACTGGTAGGGCTGGCAGCACCACCACTTTTAGGAGCGGTTGCAGTGGGAGCTGCCGCCGGAGGAATTATTGGAAAATTCTCTAAAAAGAAGGTACAAACTGGAATCGAAGAAGGTCTGGGAGACAAGCTTAAACCCGGCACCGCAGCCATCATCACCATTGTTAGTGAAAAAGATCGACTAATAAGTGAACAAGCCCTAGAAGGCTCACCAGCTAAATCAGTAGCTCCAATAAATGGTATTAAAGGTCTTAAAGATGCTTTAACTGAGGCTGGGGGTAAATTCAATCCCGACCGTACCGTATTACCTATTCCAGACCGCAACTTTGGAGGTACCATGGGTCGTACCCTGGATCAATCTGTTCCCGACTGGACTATCATTCCTGGAATTCAACCACCAGAGGATGCTCCCAATATTCTGGTCGTACTCATCGATGATGCTGGTTTTGGAAATCCTGACACTTTTGGAGGGCCTATCAGCACTCCCACCCTAACACGTGTCCAGGAAATGGGTGTTACCTATAATCGATTCCATGTTACGGCGGTGTGTTCACCCACCCGATCTGCACTACTCACCGGACGTAATCAACATCGAGTGGGATTCGGATCCATTTCTGAATATCCTGGCCCTTTCCCGGGTTATAGTGCTGCTAAACCTCGAAGCTGTACTGCATTTCCTCGTATTTTACAGGAGAATGGTTATGTTACTGGTGGTTTTGGTAAGTGGCACCTTACCCCGGATAATGTTCAGGGGGCAGCAGGACCCTTTAATCACTGGCCCCTTTCATGGGGATTTGACCATTACTGGGGATTCTTAAGTGGTGCCGCTGGTCAGTATGATCCTATAATCACCCAGGATAACTATACCCTAGGAGTTCCAGAGGGTGAAGACGGTGAATTATACTACTTCCCTGATGATCTTACAGATAAAGCTATTGAATGGCTGAATGCAGTACGTGCCCAGGATGCTAAAAAACCCTGGATGATGTACTACTCCACGGGATGTGCTCATGCACCTCATCATGTAGCCCAGGAGTGGGCGGATAAATACAAGGGTAAATTCGATCAGGGCTGGGATAAACTCCGTGAAGAAATTTTCCAGCGTCAAAAAAAGATGGGGATTATCCCCCAAGATACAGAATTAACCGAGCGACCCGACCTCTTCCCTGCCTGGGATTCATTGAGTGAAACTGAAAAGAAACTATTTGCCCGGCAAATGGAAGTTTTTGCTGGTTTTTCAGAAAACGCAGACTGGAATGTGGGCCGACTACTCGATGCCATCGAGGAAATGGAAGACTTGGATAACACCCTAATTTTCTATATCTGGGGAGATAACGGTGCCAGTATGGAGGGAACACTTACCGGTTCTTTCAATGAGATGACCTTCCTTAATGGGGTGGTACTTGATGCTGAAGAGCAATTGAAACTCGTCGAGGAATACGGTGGAATTGAAGCTATCGGAGGTGATCATACCGCACCACATTATGCTGCAGCATGGGCTCATGCCGGTAACACTCCCTTCCAGTGGGGTAAACAGATGGGCGGTCACCTGGGTGGAACACGAGATCCCCTGGTCGTTGCTTGGCCAAACAAATTTAAACCTAGTAAGGACACACGCTCCCAGTTCACCCACTGCATTGATATTGGCCCCACAATTCTTGAAGCAGTTGGAATACCTTTACCTAAGATGGTAGACGGTATTGAGCAGGAACCTATGGATGGAACCAGCTTTTTAGAGACATTTGATGATGCTGATGCAGATGAACGTCACAATGTGCAGTATTTTGAGAGTTTCGGTAGTCGTGCCATGTATAAAGACGGCTGGTGGGCATGTGCAAGGTTAGATAAGGCCCCATGGGATTTTTCACCTGAAACCCTGCAGAAATTTGCTCCAGGTACATACGATCCAGATAAAGACATTTGGGAACTATATTATTTGCCTGAGGACTTTTCTCAAGCTAAAAACCTGGTAGATAAATATCCAGAAAAACTTAAAGAGTTGCAGGATCTCTGGTGGGAAGAAGCTGAAAGAAACAAAGTTCTACCTCTTTTAGGAGGAATGTCTGCTTTCTTTGGAATTTTACCTCCTATGCCCACCGTCACCCGTCTCAGCTTTGCAGATGACGTTCAAAATGTGCAGCGAGGTATGATCCCCCGGATACAGGGACGTTCTTATGCCATTGAGGCCGAACTAAACGTACCTGAGGAGGGAGCTGAAGGAGTTATCGTGGCCAATGCTGATTTTATAGGTGGTTTTGCACTATGGGTGGATGAGGAAGGTATTTTGAATCATACCTACTCCTTCCTGGGGGTGGAAACTTATCGACAGAAATCTGTTGAGAAGATACCTACCGGTGAACTCCAATTGAAAATGTTGTTTGAGGCCGATAAAGCCGAACCTGGTACTGGGGGGAATGTAACTCTATTTGCTAATCAGGAGAAAATAGGTGAGGGAAGAATCCCCAGAACAGTTCCCATAACATTCTCCAGCTATGGAGGGATGGATATAGGCCGTGATAATGGGCTAGTGGTTGACCAGGATTATGAGGAGAAGGCACCCTATGCTTTCACCGGTAAGATTAAAAAAGTGATATTTGATCTTAAACCCCTTACCCATGAAGAGGAGGAAAAACTTCATAAGATTGAAAGCCAGGCCAATATGGGTCATGGGGCCGCCGGTTGATCCGATTTAAAAATAGAGATTATATCCATCTTTTTTTTAGTGAAAAATGGTCGATAAAATAAAAATTAATTATTTGATTTGAATAAGATAAGAACTAGTAGTAATTCAAGGAGGTTTTTTATGCCCGATTTAGGACCAATGGGACGTGGTGGAGCTAGAAGAAGAACAAGAAGAAGAATGGTAGCTTTGGGAGCAATTAGCAAAAAGGGAGATGATGCCAAAGGAAACCAAGAATTTGATGGACCTGTTTCAACCAATGATTATAATGACAAATTGCAAAAATTATCCAAGCTTCTAAAAAATAAGGGAGTAATTACTGAATCAGAGTATGACTTATTATTTGGATAAAAAAAGTTTTAGATTATTATGCGGTTTATTTTGCCAATAATATTTATTTATTAATATAAACGGAGGTGAAAAAATGGTTAATAAACAACAAGCGAGTGGTGGATCACTAGTAGGCTTTGGTCTAGTTTTCTTAATTATTTTCCTACTATTCCCTATATTTACTTGGTACCTAATGTGGTTCGCAATAATAATAATGTTAATTGCGGGATTTTTTTCATTATTTACTGAGTGAAAATAACTTTTTAAATCCCTCTTTTTTCTTTTTTCATGATTTTCTATTTTGAGAATATTTTACTTTGTTAATCATCCCCATATTATTAAAACATTATATAATTTAATCTTACATTTAAATAGATAATTATTTATTTATTAATGGTGTACTATTCATTATTTTAATTAAAATAATGGAGTGATGGATAGAAAATGCAATAAAATTGAATAATATGAGTTAAATTAGAAAATAGCTGTGGTAATAAAATATTAATTAATAAATAATAAAACAACATATAATATAGGTATAGATAAATCAGGAGGGATAAAGATATGGAAAAAATGGGTAATTCATTGGTATTGATAGTGTTAGGTTTGATTGTTTTGGCTTTCCCATTGTTAGGACTGATTCCATTAAGTTTAATTACCGGATTTGCGGTTCTATTTTTAGGGGTCGGTCTTTTATTAAGCGGAATAGCTGAAATGGGTGAAAGTGCCGGTTTAGGTATACTAGAAATTATATTTGGAATTATTGCTCTGATTCTTGGTATTGGCTTTATATTCAACCCAGGATTATTCAGTTGGTTAGTTGGTTTTATAGTATGGATAATTGGATTATTCCTAATTATAGCAGGTATTATGGGCATAATCACCAAAGCTGGAGATAGTAGATGGAATGGAGTCATAGCACTAATAATAGGTTTACTGTATATTGTTATTGGTAATTTAGTTGCAGATCCTATGATTTTAGGTGCATTAATAGGCCTATGGCTTTTACTAAGTGGAATATTAATGATTTTTATAAAAGATTAAAAATTAATATCCACATATTTTCTTTTTTTAATTAAATTAATAACAAAAAACAGATAAAATGCTGTTTTTATTCTTTAAAATGGAATTAATCTTATTTATTTTGAATAATTAGAATTATAAATAAATTTTAATCTTAATAATTTTGGATAAAAAAAGAAGTTAAAGAAATTTTTTATTTAAATCATTTTTAATACTATTCTTTTTTCATTTGGGGTTCATTATCTATACCAAATAAATCAAAGATCTCCATTATACCTGCTATTATTAAGAAAGCTCCAATTATTGCTGCTAATACTAATGGATTATTAATATATGACCCAATTAAAATTAGCAATATACCTATTATAATACCTAAAGCTCCCATAGATTTTCCTTTAAGCCCTTCACCAGAAATTAGTGCGGTTAAACCGGCCAGTATAATGAAAAATCCTACAACATATAATGCAAAGAATGTAAAGAATTCAAAAGCTTTAATATCTGCAATAAAAACTATTCCCATCATTATAGCAAAAATAGCAAGTATCAAGCTGGCTATTCCCGCCGCAAAACTTCCAGTTTTTAAGCCTTGTGTTAAAAACCAGATTCCTAAAAATATTATTCCAATACCTAAAATAACGTTAATTGTAAAAACACTAATTAAAGGAAACATGATAACAATTAAACCCAATATTATTGCCACTATACCAGATAATACATTTTTTGTTTCTTTCATGAAAAATACTCCTAATTAATTTAAACATCTCATCTAATTTTTTAAAAATTGTTGCTAAGAATTATCTATTCTTTTTGAAACAGAATTAAAAATCCGGTTATTAATATCCATAATCCTATTAAAGTGCCTAAAATAGCAGGATCAGATACCAATGTAGCAATAATCAAGTAAATTATACCTAAAATTAAAGAAACTACACCAGAACTTTTATCTTCACCAAATTTACCAGTTATAGTTACAATTCCTATTCCTAACAATATAAATCCTGCAATAAATACTAATAAAGAAGCAACAAAGCTGAATAGGGCCGGATTGATAATAAATCCAATACCCAAAATTAGGGCTATAATTCCTAATATTATTCCCGAAATTCCCAAACCAAAACTTTCACCTATTTCAACAATTCCACCTAATAGAAGACCAACACCTACAATGGATATAATTAATCCTGTTATCAAACTAAAGGGAAATAATCCTATAATTGGAAAAGCTAAAACAATCATTCCTATTAATATAAGAATCAAAGCGCCTTGTTTTTTTTGCATAGATATCACACCTTAAAAAAAAATTAAAAAATTTATTCGAATAATAGATCATACTCGTCTTGGGTAATTACTCCTTTACTAGTTAATAGCTTGGCTAATTTTTTTAATTTATCTGAGTTATCTGAGTTAACTGGTGCTTCAGTTTCTGGGGATTGTTTTTCTGATTGATTCATCCCATTTACTGCACTCATTCTTCTCCTAGTTCTTCGTCTAGCTCCTCCTCTTCCAAGGGGGCCTAAATCTGGCATAATATCACTCCTTTTTATTTAAAATTTAAATCTAATCTTATCTCTTTTATTTTTAAAGTCTTAAGAAAATGGGGCTTTTTTAAATCAACCCCTATTAATCCATAATAATATAAATGATATTCAACTAAATATAATTATTTATTTAAATGTACAATTCAATTATATTGGATTGTTGGACTGATTTATGTAAAATTAGGTGAAAATATGGATCGCAACAAATTAATTCTGCCCGGAGTAATAATATTAATAGCGGTTGTAATTATTATTACATTGAGTATAAATTTTGGAGATAGTACATTTGAAACAGGAAATTTATATTTCCAATATCCGAACTCCTGGAATAATGAACAAATAATAGGCACTTTTGACAATAATTCATTGTTTTCTCAAGTTATTTTAACTGCAAATATTCCAAACGGAGCAAGCCAAAAATCTTATATAATTATTCAAATGCAAAAAAAATCTAATGGGACATTCCAACTTCCAGGGACTAATACAATAGTAATGAATACAACTAATTCAACTGTAGGATCTACTAACGTTGGAAATATCACAGCAACCCAATTTGCAACATATGTCCCTAGCTTAGCTCAAAAAGTAACAATTGTAGATAAGGCCAACAATTACTATATAATATCCTTTATATGTCCACCAAATGCAGCAAATCAAACAAGTAAAGACTATAATTCTATTTTAGCGACTTTTAAAATACAGTAAATATATATAATTTTTTTTTTTTTAGTTTTTATTATAATTAAAGTAAGAAATATTTTATTTATCATTAAATCATATTTTTAGGGCAGTGAATGAAATATAAATAATTATTTAATATAAATGTCTAATTAAAGTTAAATAAGATTATATCAATTCATTATATAATCAATGATTTAAAGGTGATAAAAATGAGCTATTTTAATCCGGATAAGGATAAGATGAGTCCCTTGCAAAGAAATTTACTCCGATTATTGCGGATTTTTCTTTTAGTTTCTGGTATTTATATTTTGATTTTTGGTGGAGCTAATGGTGCTGAGAGAATTTTTGGTTTATTAATTCTAGTAGCACTTGCCATAATTAATGCTCCCGCTTTTCTAACACGTGGAAAAATACGTGCAATCCCGGTGGAAATTGAGCTGATATTATTGGCCATGGTCCTTTTTGAACTGGTTGGAGGAGATGCTCTAGGATTATATGTTAAACTTCCCCACTATGACAACTTTATGCATTTCATGTTACCCCTATTTCTGGCATTAATCGGTATGATGGTTGTTTACACCATGTACTACTATGGCAAACTCCAAGCATCATATGGAGTCATGGCCTTTATTATTATAATTATGACTATAGGATTTGGAGCAATATTGGAAATGGGAGAATATACTTATGATACGTATTTATCCCAGGGCCCTTTAGGGGAAATAACTGGTAACACTCAAATGCAGGGTTCTCCCACACAA
>JAUXXK010000361.1 GCA_030681145.1 Methanobacteriaceae archaeon
GGGCGAATCGCCATAAGGTGTTTTTAAAACCTTTTTTTTCATGGCATGGGCTTGATCAGTAATTTCATAGACTCCAGTACCGCCAATTATTCCTATCATTGATTTGCACCTGTTATAATTATAATAATAATTAGTATGAATTATTTAATTTTAAATTAATTTTCATTTTTTCAATTTAAAAAAGAATTAATATTTAAAATAGGTTTGTGGATATGGGATTTATTAACCCTTTGCCACACCTAAAGGCACCATTTTAGCCACTAATTTAGATATTTTTGCATCATGAGCTGTTTTAACCACTTCATCCACGTCTTTATATGCTCCCGGAGATTCTTCAGCAACTATGGGCATTGAAGTAGCTTTAACTATGATTCCTATACTAGCAAGATATTTTTGAACTTCTTCGCCCTTGAATTCTCTTTTAGCACCTGCACGACTCATTTTACGCCCTGCCCCGTGGGCAGTTGAACCAAAAGTTTCTTCCATAGCAGTTTGAGTTCCATGTAATAAATAAGATGCAGTTCCCATTGTCCCGGGAATAATTACTGGTTGGCCAATTTTTTTGTAGGCTGATGGAATTTCTTTTCGTCCTGGACCAAATGCTCTGGTGGCTCCTTTCCGGTGAACATAAACTTCTGTATTGCGACCTTTTATTTCGTGTATCTCTTTTTTGGCTATGTTATGGGCAACGTCGTAAATGATATTCATTTCCATATCTTCTGCACTTTTTCGGAATATCTGCTCAAAAGATTCACGAACCCAATGAACAATCATCTGCCGATTAGCCCAAGCATAGTTGGCCGCCGCCGCCATTGCTTGGAAATAATCCTGAGCTTCGTCAGAATCTACAGGAGCACATGCTAGCTGACGATCGGGAATATTTATTTTGTGTCTTTTATAAGCCTTATCCATAGTTCTAAGATAATCCGAACATACTTGGTGGCCGCATCCTCGAGAACCAGAATGTATTAATACTGCCACTTCACCCTTTTTGACTCCAAAAGCTCTGGCAGCATCTTTGTCAATTATTTCTTCTATTTTCTGTACTTCTAAAAAGTGATTTCCAGATCCAAGAGAACCTAATTGTGGTATTCCTCGTTTTTTGGCCTTTTCAGATACCTTTTCAGATCTAGCTTCTTCCATTTTCCCATTTTCTTCTAAGTATTCTAAATCATGGTCCCATCCATATCCATTTTCCACAGCCCATTCTGCTCCATTATTGAGTACTTCATCAATCTGACCTTCTTGAAGTTTGATTTGGCCTTTACTTCCTACCCCTGATGGAACATTTTTAAAGAGAGTATCAATGAGTTCTTTCATTTTCGGCCTTACTTCTTCTTCAGTGAGATTTGTACGTAGCATCCTCACTCCACAATTTATATCAAAACCCACACCGCCGGGACTTATAATGCCCGTACGGGCACTAAAAGCCCCTACTCCTCCAATACTAAACCCATAACCAAAATGAATATCTGGAAGCCCAATGGAAAATTTTTGGATGCCCGGCAAGCATGCTACATTAGCTACTTGATCAATAGCACCTGCTTCCAATTCTTTTATAGATTTATCATTTAGAAAAATTCTTCCAGGGACCCTCATGCCCTTTTTATAACTGGTGGGTAATTCCCAGACACATTCTCTAACTTTGGTTAATGTTTTTTCCATACTCATAAAAACCCTCTAATTTTTGACCCTTCAATTACTGCTAGACTATTTTAAATAAATATTTTTACAGAATATTCTATTTCAAAAAGTTAAAATTAAAAATATACTTTCAAATGTCTAATATAATTTGAATATTCACTAATTATTCTAATTATATTTTGTATATTTTGACATTTATATCTATATAATAATAAATTATACTCACAATAAACTGTGATAACTGGGATTTATATGTAATTCATCATGCGCCTGAGATAATATGCATTATAAAAAATCTAATCATTTTTGTTTGTTTTAAGTCTATATATATCATAAATTAGAATTGAAATACAAATAGAATACATTATAATGCACTTTAAGTGATATACTATAAATCCAATATACCACTAACCCTATATTCTTTTTCATCATTTACTTCCATCAGGTGAAAAGTTACGGCTTTTACTTCATTCAATCTTTCATGAACTTTTGAATTGATTTCTTCTCCACATACTTCAGCATATAATTTATATCCTTTATTAATAGGACTTATATTCACATTAAACGATGAAAAATACATAAAATCCACATCATGCCGGAATAAAAGTTCTTCTAACCAGTCATAAAGTAGGGATACTTTATCCTCTGACTCAATCGTGAATTGTTTTTTTATAATATGAGAAACCTTATTGGTATCTGTCATTACATCAAACATGGCTAATCCGGCATTTTCAAAAGATTCTTCCAGAGTAGAACCATATGCCCAGTAACCGGTATCTGCAGTCACATCGAAAAATTCAAATTTGGGATTATCTTCAGATTTTTCAGGATTTAAATCATTATTATTCAAAATATGCTCTCCTGAGTTTTATGGTATTATTATAGGATGATTTTGTTATTAGTAAATATATTTTAAAATTTATTTTATATGAATTATTTTTTACTATTTTAAAAATTTCCTAAAAGATTACTTTTCATATGCTCTCTATCTCATTTCTTAAATACTCTTTACGTTAATGATAGTAATGTGGAAGTGAT
>JAUXXK010000366.1 GCA_030681145.1 Methanobacteriaceae archaeon
ACCATCAGTAGTACCAGACCCAACCAAAACACCATCAACTAAGAAATCAACCAAAACACCACTAATAGCATTACCAAACTCATCCACTAAAGTAGCAGACAAATCAACACTACCCAAATAAACACCAGACGCAGAATCAACCGTCATTACAGAATCAGCTTTTTCCACTTCGACGTTGGTAGATTTTATTTGATTATCTACTTGAGCTGAAACTGTGGCAGTGCCTACTACTGTTCCTGTAAAGGTTGAGCTGGCTGTTCCACCATTAGTTTCAGTATTTTCTGGGTTAATATCTCCCAAATTGGTATCAAATGTTACAGGTATGTAGTCAGGAATGTGGTTTCCAGCAGGCTGTGCATTTGGAGTAATACCGTCAAATGTGTTCCAGGTTAAATCTGCTATAATATTTGAGGTGTCCGTGTAATGTATAGTTCCAGGATTGGCAAATATTTGTAGCATAATCCATGGGGCGTAAACTACACCAGCAGAAACTCTACTACTAGGGTTATCATTTGATCCCCACCAGTTATTTTCTGCCTGTACTGTAGCACCGCCTGCTGCGGCCACGTCTACTGCACCATTGCTTAGTATTCGGTTGAAGTGTAATGATGTATTGCTGTCTGCGTAAAATGCACCACCAGTTCCAGATGAACCATCAGTTCCATCAGTTCCTATAGTTCCAGATCCAGTTCCAGGGCCAGCTTGTCCACCATCTCCTCCAATTCCACCATCACCAAATTGGTTATTGATAAGGTTATTGGATTCGACAGTTAGGCTTCCGGTTTTATAGTAGATTGCTCCACCATTACCGGCGTTACCGGCGTTTCCACCAGGGCCACCGCTTCCATTACTGTAAGTTGATGCACTGGCACCACCTCGACCAGCTATTCCGCCGTTACCGCCGTTACCGGCCTGGTTTTCGGTGAAATTTGAGTCATTTATGGCTCCGTTGCTTCCGTTGTTGTAGTAGATTGCTCCACCATTACCACCGGGTCCTCCAGAACCTCCGGCACCACCAGTGTATGCGTTGCCTCTAAATGGAATACTGCTTTTAGCGTCTCCACCTTGTCCACCAACACCACCAACACCACCGTTTCCAGCTGTGTTTTGATTTATTGTGCAGTCAGTGACAGTAAGCGTACTAGATCCTGTGTTGTAAATAGCTCCACCATTACCACCAGTGCCTCCAGTTCCGCCGATTCCACCGGGACCGCCAGCACCAGCTATGTTTCTATCACGTCCGTCACCTGCAGCTCCTCCAGTTCCGCCGTTTCCAGCTTTGTTGGAGTAGATTTCGGTTTCAGTTAGGGATAGAGTTCCTTGGTTGTATATGGCACCACCATTACCACCAGGGCCACCGTGGTGACCATTATATCCGGTTGGATTAAGTAGGTTACCATCAGCTGCAGAAGCCCCAGTTCCTCCATCACCAGCAGCGTTGGAGTAGATTTCAGAGTCTTCTACATTAGCATTTCCAGTATTGTAGATTGCTCCTCCATTACCACCTGAACCTCCGATTCCGCCGATGATTATATTTACACCACCGCTACCGGCGTTTCCAGCGTAATTCTCATAGATTTGGGTATCAGTCATGGTTAAAGTTCCAGTAGTGAAAATAGCACCACCATTACCACCATTACCACCTTCACCTAGGACTACACCGTTACCACCGTTACCGGCATGGTTATTGTATAGTTCACTGTTGTTTATGGTTAATGCTCCGGTGCTGTAAATACCACCACCGTGCCCACCACGGAAACCATCCGAGTGGGTTAAAGCTATACCATTACTACCATCTCCAGCACGGTTATTGTAAACCTGTGTATCGGTTAGTTCTAATGTTCCAGTACTATAAATACCTCCACCAGATCCCCCAACACCTCCGTAAGTGATTGTACCTCCGTCTCCGGCCTGGTTATCTCTTACGATACAATTAATAAGGTAAAGAGTGCCTTCGTTCCAGATACCTCCACCATTTTTACCATCAGGAGATAGTATTGTTCCATCAGGAGCATGTCCATTTTGGAATGTGATATTGTAAAAATAGGCTGTGATTCCTGGAAGGATGTGTATTACTCTATCAGTTCCACTACCATCTATGGTTGCTGTTCCACCGTTCATAACCTCAAAGGTTAAGTCCTTGTCGATGACCAAGTTTTCATAAAATGTTTGGCCCTCTTCCAATTTGATAGTGTCCCCACTTATAGAGTTATCCATAGCATCCTGAATAGTAGTTGTGGAGTAGATTAAGACTCCGCCTCTCCAAACTTCAGGATCAGGTAATTTAGTAGAAGTATCGTTGGTAATGTCTTCATTGGTTGGTGCTGAGCTGTTATCTGCTATAATGTTGTCTGAGGATTCCGCAGAAACAGACCCTATACTAACCAATGCGAAAATAAGTAAGAGTGTAATAACTGTTAACTTTTTTTGCATGTTATTTTTCACTTTTTCACCCCCCTTTATGATATTTACATGCATTATGGCAAAGTTAAATAAAATTTATTCATTATTTAACATTCTTTTTTTGTTAGAAGGGGTTAATATTTTTTATTATTTGTTGATGAGTTCCACCCTAAAGACGGAATATAATATTATAGTAAAAATACTCAAAGGTATCAATCAACTAATTTGTAATATAAAAACGTTTTCAGGTTTCTATGACCTATTAGGTTAAATTAAATAGAAATATGTTAAAATTAGATTATTTTTTTGTTTAAACTGCATTTTAGGTAAAATTACCAAATTAAAAAAATTAAAAAATGTCTAATTTAAGAATAAAAAAATAAAAAATAAAAAAAAGTCTATTTAAGAATAAAAAGTCCTTTTAAGCAATATCACGCCGCTGGAACCCAACCATACCCACCAATATTAGCACTAGTGCCACCACTAAAACTATACCTAAAGACCATCCTACAGTATCCCCTAACAATAAATTAGGTACATGTGTAAATGGAGAAATATTCAGTATCCGCTGATCTATATCCAGGAAATCCGCTAGTAAATTTATTATCAATAATAATCCCAATACTGCCCAACTTAAAGAGGTTAATCTAGGTAAAAGGCCAAATAATGCCATAGATATTCCAACCATCACCCAGATTGCGGGTAAATAAACTATTGCTGCGCTTAATATTTGGGGTAGGTTCTGGCCCATATTACCTGAAATTAATCCATAACTGATACTATAACATGAAATAAATATGA
>JAUXXK010000373.1 GCA_030681145.1 Methanobacteriaceae archaeon
GGAAAATACAAAAAAAATGGGGCAACTGATTGATGATATTTTACTTTTATCACGTGCTGGTCGTCAGGAAATGAATATGTCTGAAATTGATATGAAATCCCTTGCTGAATCCGCTTACCTTGATTTTGCTAATCAGATTGAAAACAGAACAGTCAATTTCCTAGTCGATGACCTTCCTATGGCCTATGGTGATAGGTCTCTTTTTTATCAGGTTTATACTAATTTGATTGGAAATGCTGTTAAATTCACTTCTCATAAGGATATTGCTGAGATAAATGTAGGTTATTTGGATTCAAAAGATGAGTACATCTATTTTGTTTCAGATAATGGTGCAGGATTTGATATGAAATATATTAACAAGTTATTTGGTTTATTTCAAAGACTTCACAGTACAGATGAATTTGATGGTACTGGGGTGGGTCTTACTATTGTTCAGAGAATTGTAAAAAGACATGATGGAAAAGTATGGGGTGAAGGAGAAGTTGATAATGGGGCAAACATATATTTCTCCCTTCCTAAAAACCGTCCAAAAAAAATTGAGAGTAAGAATAATTAAAAATAGTTCATTTCAAAAAGTTTAATTTAAACTTTCGAATAAATTTTTTATAAAAAAATAATTAATTAATTAGAAGGTGAATATTATGGTAATGGAAGAAGTTGAAATATTACTGGTCGAAGACAACCCCACCGACGCAGAACTTACTATGCGTGCTTTAAAAAGAAAAAACATGGCAAACCAAGTTTTTTGGGTTAAAGATGGTGCAGAAGCATTGGACTTTATTTTTGCCAAAGGAGAATTTTCAAATAGAAATCCTGATAACCTTCCACGACTTATACTTCTGGATTTAAGGATGCCTAAAGTGGATGGTCTAGAGGTTTTACATAAAATAAAAGCTGAAGAAAATACACGTAAAATACCAGTGGTTGTATTAACTTCCTCTAAGGAAGATAGAGATATTGTGGAAAGTTATGAATTAGGGGTTAACAGTTATGTTAGCAAACCAGTGGAATTTGATGAATTCATTGACGCGGTTTCAACTCTAGGATTTTACTGGATGTTAATTAATAATCCGCCTTAATAATTATTTTTAATGGGGATGAAATAAGATAAAGATTTTGAGGATTTTATGAGGGAAATAATCAGAGTATTAATACTGGAAAATGATCCTTTGGATACCAAACTTCTGATACATCACTTATTAAACAGAGGACTTAATTTTAATTTTTGTAGAGTTAAAACTAGTGATGATTTCATCAAAGAACTTCAAGAATTCAATCCTCAAATAATATTATCTGATCAATCATTAACTGATTTTGACTGCCTTTCTGCACTGGAAATTGCTCTTAATAAAAATTTCAATATTCCTTTTATTTTTGTTTGCACCACTGAAAATGAAGGTTTGAAATTAATTGATAAAGGTGCCACAGATTATATTATTAAAGAAAATATTAATAACTTATTTTTTGTAGTTAAAATGGCTTTAAACAGATATAAAGAATTTGTTGGTAATCATATTAACTCGGTTAAAGAAAGTGAAAAAGATTATAAGGCGCTATTTGAAAAATCATTAGATACTATTTTGGTTTGCCGGGAAGATGGCCATTTAGTTGATGTTAATGATGCCGGCTTGGATTTTATGAATACTCCTATACAGAATATTATTGACCATAATTTGAATAAATGGGTTAAAAATCAGGATATTTTAAATATCTTTGATGAGAATGTTTCCCGTAAAGAACTTATTTTTGATATTGATGGT
>JAUXXK010000375.1 GCA_030681145.1 Methanobacteriaceae archaeon
GAAAGCCAAGATGATCTCATAAAAACATATAAAAGCGGAGACATATTTGTATTACCCTGCAAAAGAGCTTCAGATGGAGATATGGATGGTATTCCAACTGTTATTTTTGAAGCTATGGCTTATGGAATTCCAGTAATTACAACTAATGTTTCATGCATTCCTGAATTTGTAATAAATGATTATTGCGGATTTACAGTTGATTCCAATGATCCAATTGCACTGGCCAATAAAATCAGACATGTAAAAAATATTGACAAAAATCAGTTATTCATGATTTTAAAGCGTGCTCAAAGCCAAGTTCAGAAAAATTCAAGTGTTGATGAAACAATTGAAACCATGATAGACATATGGTTGAATAAAAGAATCGATTTATTCATGGTTACTCACCAAAAAAACCAGTACAAAGATATAAAATCACTAAAAGAAATTTTAGATCGGATTTTTAAATATACCAATACTGAATTTGATTTAACAATTGTAGATAATGATAGTGATGTAGATTTTAAGAATTTCATTGTAGATTATATTGAATCAAAAACAAATGTCCGATTAATATTCTTAAAATCAAATTTACTTTGTGGACCTGCATCAAATATTGCATTAGAATCGATGGGGAACGAATTTGCATTATATATTTGCAGTAATGAAGGATTTATTTTGAAACCAGGATTTGAACGTAAAGCTTTGAATTATATGAGAAAACAGCAGGATGTTGCAATCGCAGGTACATTAGCTTATGCTCCACACTACTATAATGGAAAAACATACAAAGACAATGCATTTTTTGAAAATTTTAGAAATAAATAGTTCATGAATGGCAAAGAAAAATTGAAATTCCACCATGTGCAAGGCGGGGCCTATATTTTAAGAAAAGAAGCATATTCCCAATGTGGAGGTTTTAACCCATTAATTCCCCAGAACCATATGGATGTCGAATATAGTTACTACTTAGAAAGCATGGAATGGAAATTAGGAGAAATCTCTGATTGGATATCTATTACAAAAAAGACTTACCCTAAAATTTACGCTTATTTAGATGAATACACAACATTTGTTCATCCATCTAATCTAAAATATCTAAAAACAATCAATAGTCAAGCAGTTAATAATTGTAATATATGTAAAGGGAAAATAATTAGAGACATTTGTGATTTTTGTGGCTCTGACAGTTCTGAACGAACCATATATAGAATTTTAAGTGGGAGCAATAAAATTCATCGATCCAAAAAATGTACATTATTGCTTAAGCATAATAGTAATCTCAAGCAATATGAAAAACTATTTGAAATTACCAATAAAAAATATTCTACAAGTAATATTACCGAAAACCTTGAAGAAATACTAAAAAATATTGAGCAAACGGATATTTTGATTACAAACACCAATTTCGATGAACAAAACTGCAAAGAAATACTCAAAACGATAATTGAAAAATTAACAGAAAATGGTTTGTTAATTATTCAAATGTCCTATGGAAAGATATTAAATAATAAAATTAAGAAATTTTTAAAGGATAAGGAATTTAAAATTAAAACTATAGAATTT
>JAUXXK010000256.1 GCA_030681145.1 Methanobacteriaceae archaeon
AAGAACACCACTAGCCATAACACATTTTATACAAGAATAAACAAGTAATAAACCATTAATATCAATCACTACGGATCATATGTCATTATATAAAAATATAATGGATTATATTGGTTTTAAACATCAATTGTGCTTATTTAACTTGTTTAAAATGATTGTTGAAAAGTATACAAGAAACTCGTAGTAAAAAACTCACAAAACATGAAAAAATCAGTTTATGCCCTATTTCACTGATATCAAAAACATAATCCGCACACGCAACTCAAAAACCAGTAATCAAAGATTAAAATGTTATTAAATGATTTCGATAGAATACCGTGTGTTTTATAGCGATTTATTTAACAAAAAAATCGTTCCAGATTATAAACGACTCACTAACTTCATGGAAGACCATAAAATACCACAAACATCTAATACTGTAGAAAATTACTCAGACAAACAGAACCAGAACAAATAAAAAATAAATACAAAACAATACAGGGAATACTGATATATTTACACTACAAAATGAAAAATTGGACACAAAAACACATTAAAAAATAACAACCCCCACAAACTTTACTAACCCAAATAAAAAAATCATTAATATAAATTGACAAATATACTTACTAATTAATCACTCAAAACAGAGGATAATCACAATGGAAGTTCTCATAATAACTGGAAATTTGGCAGAAAAACTAGTTAAAAAATTTTCAATCAGTTCAGTGCATAATGTTAAGGTTCATGTTGTAAATACACCCATAGCTGCTTTTTTAACACCTAAAAAAATATCTAGAGAAATTAAAGAAATGGAGTCATTGGGATTGTTAAATCTGGATGAACTTGATATGATTATTATACCGGGATTAATTAGGAAAGATGCTACTATTATTAAAGAAGAAACCGGAATTCCAACATATAAAGGACCCACAGATGCTGCTGATTTAAAAATAGTATTGGATGCTTTGGATAAACTTAATCTTTCTCCAAAGACTTCTGCAGATAAACTTATTGAAAAACAACAGCGTGAAAAAGCTTTAGAGTTTATAGAAGATTTTGAAAATGACCAAAATCAGATAAAAAAACTTCTCAAAAAACCCAACAATATTCTTGTAGGTAAATTACCGGTTGGTGAAGATTTCCCCATGAGAGTATTGGCGGAAATTGCGAATGCTCCCATTATAACCACGGAAGAACTTATCTACAAAGCAGAATACTTTATAAAAAACGGAGCAGATATGCTGGACATTGGAATGGTGGCTGGCGAAAACATGTCCCAGAAAATTCCAGAGATGGTTTATTCTATTAAAAAGGTATCTGGTGATGTTCCTATAAGTATTGATACATTAAATCCTCTTGAAATTGAATCTGCGATAAATGCAGGGGTGGACATGGTTTTAAGTTTAGATCATGGAAACTATCAAGAGGTAATGCCAATTTTGGAAGAAAAAAAAATTCCAGCAGTTATACTTCCCACAGATTTCCAGAAGGGATGGGTTCCACATACAATTGAGGAAAGAGTCAGTTCTCTTGAGGAACTTCGGAAAAAATGTAAAAAAATAGATTTAATTGCTGATTTAATTCTAGATCCAATTAACAGTACTAGTATTGTTGATTCTATAATAGCATGTCGTCAGTATCATAAAAGAAATCAGGAACCAATTTTTTTTGGCGTAGGTAATGTCACTGAACTATTAGACACGGACTCAGTAGGAGTCAATGCTCTTTTATCAGGTATTGCAATGGAATTAGGTACTAGTATTTTATTTACTCCAGAAGAAAGTGGTAAAACAGTAGGAAGTGTTTATGAACTCGCAGTATCATCTAAAATGATGTTTTTGGCCAAAAATAGAGGATCTATTCCTAAGGATCTGGGCATTAATCTATTAGTTTTAAAAGATAAACGAATTCCGGGTAATTTGAATCTTGACTTTGAGGTTCCAATTATTGAAGCAGAGGGCACTGAAAAATTTGTGAGAGATAAATCTGGAAGTTTTAAAATAATGGTTGTTAATGACCATATAATGGCGGTTCACTTTAATAATATGGAACCCGATATTGCAATCACTGGAAAATCAGCAAAAAAAATATATGAAGAGCTTTTAAAACAGAATTTGGTTAGTAGGATGGAACATGCGGCATATTTAGGAGCCGAACTTCAAAAGGCCGAAATTGCTCTTTTAACCAGAAAAGCTTATAATCAGGACTTTGAACTATTCAAAAAACCATTTTCTATATAGTCTAAATGTTTAATTATTAAATTGATATAATTTTTTAACTGATTTAAAACAATATTTAATATCAATTATATTTTTTAAAATTAAAAATAATTATTTGTTATATAATTTTTCACATGAATTGGTTAACTTTTAGTAAATTGGAGAATTATCACCATGAAAACATGTACCAAATGTGGCGTCAATGAAGTTATTATTGAAAAGAAACATTCCGGGCAACGTCTTTGCAAAGATTGCTTTATCCAAGGGACTCAACAAAAGGTTTTAAAAGATATACGTCATTATAAACTAATTGATAAAGGTGACAAAGTCATGGTTGCACTATCCGGGGGAAAAGATAGTGTAATGGTTTTGGATATATTAAATTTCCTTTATGAAAAAAATATTATTGATATGAGTACTGTTACTATTGATGAAGGAATAAAAGGCTACCGTGAAGATGGGGTTAAAATTGCTAAGACCCATGCCAAACGTTTAGGAATAGAACATACTGTAGTTAATTTCAAGGACAGTTTTGACACTACTCTTGATGATATAATGGCATCAAATTCTCAAAGAGGAGCATGTACGTACTGTGGTGTTTTTAGAAGATGGATATTAAATAGAGAAGCTAGAAAGATTGGTGCTTCTAAGATAGCCACGGGCCATAATCTTGATGATGAAACTCAAGCGATTTTAATGAATTACTTGGAGGGTAATATAGAAAATCTTACCAGAATTGGCCCTAAAACTATTTCTAGAAGCGAAATGTTTACAGTTAAAATAAAACCATTACGTGAAATTCCTGAACGAGAAGTGGGATTATATGTAATAGCCAGAGAACTTGAAGTACACTTGGCAGGTTGTCCTTATTCTAGTGATTCATTTAGGGGGGAGGTAGGTCAATTTATAAAACAATTATCTCGTAATCACCCCACAATAATGTATTCAACTTTAAGGGGATTTGATAAACTAAAACCTGCTATTAAATACGAATTTGCCCGTGAATTTAATATGGGTGAATGTATCAGTTGTGGTGAACCTGCAGCACATGAAATGTGCAGGGCTTGTATTTTTTCTAATGAACTTGATCAGAATAAAAGAAGTTTATAACTCACGATAATTGTTAAATGAGGTGATTAAATGAAGTACACTCTTATTATTGGTGATGTAAAAGAATCTAAAGATATTAAAAAAGGAATTACCATTAATCATATTCTAGAAGAAATAGATTTGCCTTTAGAAACAGTTGTTGTTAAAAAAAACGGCAGGATAGTCATTGAAGAGGAAGAAATATCTCATGGAGATGTTATAGAGATTATTAGGGTTATTTATGGTGGTTAATTTATTTTTTTCACATTTTGAATTTTCACTTAATAGCTGATTTAATTTAAAACCGTATATTAACCCATCATTATTTAAAAATTGATAAACAGAAATAATAATTGATAATTTAAAAGGGATCATATGAAAGTCTACTACGAATGTGCACCATGTTTCCTTAGACAAGCCAAGGAAGCATTGGATCTTGCATGCGATGACGAAGATTTAAAAATCGAAATTATGTCAGAAATTACTGTATTATTAGGTTCTAAATTTTATAAAGGGGCTGTTTCAAATGTTATTGGAACTAGCATTCACCGCCTTATAAAAGAAAAAACTGGTAACAAAGATCCTTACTACGAAATCAAAAAGAGGGGTAATGAAATTGCTGGGAGTTTTCTTCCCAAAATAATGGATTTTTTAGATGGTGATGATGATCTGGAGATTTTTGTTAAGGCAGCTATTGTTGGAAATTTAATAGATTTTGCAGCGCTTGGCATAAATTTTGACCCATTAACTTTAATGATAGAAACATTTAACTCACCACTCGCTATTAATCATGTTAAAAAACTGGAAAATGATCTTAAATCTGTTAAAACAGTTCTTTATCTGGCAGATAATACTGGTGAAATACTTTTTGATAAATTATTAATCAGCAAACTTATAGAATATGATGTGGAAGTTACAGTGGCTTTGAAGGAAAAGCCTATTCTTAATGATGCTTGTATAGAAGATGCATATCAAATTGGACTGGATCAAATAGCAAAATTGGTAACAACTGGCACTGATTCTATAGGGGTTATTTATTCTCAAGTATCTCCTGAATTTAGGAGAATGATGGATGAATCTGAATTAATAATATCAAAGGGCCTTGGTAATTATGAAGGCCTCAGTGAAATCAAATTCAATAAAAAACCAGTATTTTGTCTTTTGAATACAAAATGTGAACCAACTGCATTGGATATTGGGGTTAATAAAGGCTCAAATGTCATGCTTAAATTAAAATAGATTTGTGGCTATTAAGCTTGAATTATTTTCACACTTCAAGACCCAATGGTATAGAATATATATGTATAGAACTCACATATCTCCTTCCATGAAGGATTCTATTAAAATTGGGATTTTTATTTTTTTATTGATACTGTTGGTAGTTTTGGGCGGAATTATTTTGATTGGATCAGCAGATACTAATCAGCTTGACATTGTTAATAATAATTCTAATATCTCTACTGAATTTAAATG
>JAUXXK010000384.1 GCA_030681145.1 Methanobacteriaceae archaeon
TAATTATTTTTTAATAAAAAAAAAGTATAATAATAATTTAAATTTTATCTAAAAAGGATTTAATAAACAAAGAAAAGAAAATTAATCTTCCACCGTAATATTGTACTGGGCCAGTTTGTTCCGGATTTCATCGGAAAGTTCGTAGTTTTTATCTTCCCGGAGTTTTTGCCTTACTTCCAACAATATATCAATCAAGTTTTGACTGATATCATCAGAATCATTTTTTGAAGTATCAGAAAAATTAAAACCTAAAATAGACCCAACATCATCAAATAAATCTTTAGTACGCTGAAGAGTATTTTTAGAAAGATTATTATTTTTTAAATCCTTATTAAATTCCCTTATAAAGTTGAAAATACCGGATAACACCAATGGAGTGTTAAAATCATTATCCATGGCATTAATAAATTCATCTCTGGCAGAATCTATCTTGGATAAATAAATGTCCTCTGATTCGGAAGTTGGCTTATCATTTTCAGAATTATTATATTCCTCTAAAGATTCATTAACCTTAATTAACAGTCTTTGAATTCTATTTAGACTTTTTTCAGATTGTTCAAGAGCATCTACACTAAAATCAATGGGACTGCGGTAATGGGTAGATAAAACAAAAAATCTGAAAACTTGTGGATCGTGATTCTCCAGTAGTTTACGAATGGTTATGAAATTGCCCAGTGACTTGGACATCTTTTCGCCAGAAACATTTAAAAATCCAGTGTGCATCCAGTATTTAACCATAGGGCTTTTACCAGATGCTGATTCCATTTGAGCAATTTCTGCTTCGTGGTGAGGGAATATTAAGTCCAGGCCTCCCCCATGTATATCATATTGGGGTCCGAAATATTCTTCAGTAATTGCCGTATCCTCTATATGCCATCCTGGGCGCCCTGTTCCCCATGGAGAATCCCATAATGGTTTTTCAGTTCTTTTTTTCCATAGCGCAAAGTCTGCTGGATTTTTTTTTGTGAGGTCTATATTTACCCTGTGTACTGTAAGGTCTTCTAGATTTCTACGGGAGAGTTTTCCATAATCTGGAAACTTATCCTCCTCAAAATAGACACCTGTTTCGGTTTCATAGGCAAATCCTTTTTCTATAAGAGTTTGAATTTGGGATATAATTTCTGGTATGTGGTCCCTGGCACGGGCATAAATATTGACGCCGTTAACACCTAAAAATTCCATATCTTCCCGATATAACTTCTCATATTTCCTGGCCAGTTCTTCAGGATCAATATTTGATTCAGCAGCTCGAATAATGATTTTATCATCAATATCAGTAATATTCTGCAAATAAAAAACAAAAAAACCTTTAAATTCCAGATATCTTTTGATAATGTCAAAGGATATATAAGTACGGGCATGGCCAATATGGGCATCATCATAGACTGTGGGTCCGCAGACAAAAAGTTTGATCCTTTTTTCACTTGCTGGTTCAAAATCTTCTTTTTCCCGACTCATAGTATTGTAAATTTTCATAGATTCCACACCCAATCATAATAATCATAGTAATTCATGAATTAATTATTAATTTTACAATATAAAATTTATGTACAGAATTTAAATAATTTTTATGTTTAACTGGTAATTTAAATTGATATTGCAGAAAATTCTATTACAGTGTTAATAATAATCAAAAAAGTTGGATTTATATAAATACAAATAAATTACCCATTTATCATATTTAAATAAGTTAAATTAAGATAAAGTTAGATTGAGGCCAAGATTGGGATTTGAACCCAAGTATCATGGTTTGCAGCCATGCACCTCGCCTCTCGGTCATCTTGGCATTAATTATATATGTTAATATTAAGGCTTATTTCTTTCCATAATCAACATATTTAACGACAACATTAAGTTAACAATAGTTATATAAATAGTTTTCTATGAAAATGATATTTAAGAACCAAAATGGAAGGAATATTAAATTAATTTACCCTGAGAGTTTAATCCGTGGAATTAATGAATTATTTAATGGAAAAAAGTATCAAACCCATGGAAAAATGATAAAAAGAAATTTCTTTAATTATTTGATACAATAATTGTAAGTTGAATAATTATTCTGAATATTTAATTTGAATATTGTAATTGGCATTACTATAAAAAAATATGAATTAAGTTAGTTTTGATAATATAATTAATCATTGATTAAAAACATATAATTATAATAGAGAATCTGAATTAAAAAAACAAAATTAAAAGCCGATTTCTTTATTTTTAATGAAATTTATCGATATGTTTATAAAGGAAATTAATATAACAATTGTTATATTG
>JAUXXK010000388.1 GCA_030681145.1 Methanobacteriaceae archaeon
TAGGTTAATTATTCTATTTTTTGTTAACTTAATAATTTTCTATTTTTTGAGGTTTTGTATTATTTATCAGATATCTATTTTTTAAAAATTGTTTATTCAACTGTTATTTTTAATTAAGAAGAATAGGAAATGTAATAACATACATCTTTTTTGTTAATGTGAATGCTTTTAATTATTATATCTGGAATAATTCTTATTGGTGATAAAAGTAAGTCTTAAAAATCTCATTCATTTTTTAAAGAAAGCTATAAATGTTTTAATTTATATTTGAAAGATTATGATAAAATAGATAATTTTATTTCGAGTTATGTATAATTAGAAACAGAAGACTTAGAAGTAAGTTAACTTTTTTTAAAAAAATAAAACCCATGTATCTGAAAAAAATATAAATGATGTATGGCAAAAAAAATATTATAACAAGTGGAATCAAGCTAAAAGCATTTATAACAGCTTTTGAAATTTCTAGCAAATTCAAATTAAACTATTATTGTATTAGTATAATTGATTAGTGAGTGTGTTAAATTGAAGTTAGTAGATTATTTGAAACTTTTTTTTAAAAATACCAAAAAGATGAATGAAGAAAAAAAAACGGATTTATTCACTCTTTGGATTAGTAATGATGATTCTTTACCAGAATTACAACAATTATCCCTCAAATCTCTGGTTTTAACCGGACATGACGTAAATTTATACGTTTATGGTAAATTAGATAATGTTCCCTCAGGTATTAGTGTCAATGATGCAAATAAAGTACTGGATGAATCAAATATTTTTACATATAAATCTGGTTTCAATAAAGGATCATATTCTGGTTTTGCTAATTGGTTCAGAACTAAAAGACTTTATGAAAAAGGAGGCTCTTGGGCCGATTGTGATATTTTAGCTATAAAAAATATTAAATCTTTTAAAGGTAATACGTTAATATCTTCTCAAATATATGATGATGGAACTATTGGCCCTAATAATGGTTTTTTACGATTTAAGAAAGAGGATATCTTAATAAAAAGCTTGCTGGATTATATGGCTAAAATTAAAGATAATGTTAGACATGGAGATACCGGCCCTGTTTTGCTCAAGTCTATGATTCAAGAGAAATATCAGGAATATTCAAATTTTTTGACTAATCCCAATTTCATATCTCCCATAAATTTTTTTGAGTATGAAAATTATTTAAAACCATCACATGAAATAGTTCCTAAATTAAAAATTGATGAAATATGGGGATTCCATGTATGGAATGCGATGTTAAATAGTAATGGAATTATTATGGAAAAAATAAACTCTGGGTTTTATTTTGATTTAAAGGAGATTATTCTTAATTCAAAAAGATCTAATTATGATGAAAGAATAAATAGTTTTTTTGAACAATATTCTAAATAATTTAATAAATTTTTTTGTAATAATTCTTCAAGGTTTGAATAAAAATGTCAAAAAAAATTTTATCTATCATTATGGTTAAAAACGAGGAAGATATAATAGAATCTTTTGTTCGTTACAACATCAATATTTTTGATGGAATAATTATCTTAGATAATGGCAGCACAGATGATACCCTCAAAATATTAAAACAATTACAAAATGAAGGATTATCTCTAATTATCTTAGAAGATAAAGATAGAGACTATAAACAAGCCGGTAAAATGAATATGCTGTTAAAAAAAGCAGTTAATGAATTGGATGCAGACATAATAGTTCCATTAGATGCTGACGAATTTTTAATCGCGACTGCGGGGGGAACTCCAAGGAGTATATTGGAATCAATGGGGGCTGAAACTTATTATCTTGCAATGTGGAAGACTTATATTCCCGAATTTGGTGAAAATAAGGATGAAAAATTCATACCTTCTAGAATGACGGCAGTTAGGGAGGATAAACTTGAGACCTTTTATAAAGCTATTTTTCCAAAAGAACTCGTTGAAAATTACAATGTTGAATTAACATTTGGCAATCATGATTTAAGCTATGAACCTAAATATAAGGGAGCTATAAAAAAAATCAATAATAATGATCTCCGTATTGCTCATTTTCCCATACGTTCTAAGGATCAAACCATATCTAAAATAACTGTGGGGTGGATTTATAGTATGTATCGTCATGATTTTAGAGATGGTCAAAATTTTCATTGGAAGAATATATTTGATAAGTTAAAAGAAAATGAAGAAATCACAGATGAAGATGTTATAAATTTTGCAAAACAATTTGCTTTGCAAAATGAAATTGCAGATATAATAATTAAGGAAGATGCTATGGATTTGTCATTTTGTAAACATATTAATGTAAAATATACTCCGGATAAGATTAAACCGATATCTAACTTACTTGAAGCTTGTGAATGGTTAGCAAAAGACTCTTCAGATTTAAGAAAAAAATCCTTTGAAAATGAAAGAAAACTTAAAGAGAGAATAGATAAATTATCAATTGAATTAAATAATTTAAGATCTCAAAATCGCTCTAAAGAAAAGAAATTTAAGTCTAAAATTAATGAATATGAGAATAGTACTTCTTGGTCAATTACTGCTCCTCTAAGAAAGTTTTGCCGGATTTTGAGGAGATAATTTTTTCAAATTTAATTTAAATTTTTAAAATACATTTTTTATTTTTCAGTTAAAATCCCCCTAAGGATTATAGTTCCTACCAAAACTTCTTCTAAAGAATTTTTGGCATCCATTTATGAATATTTTTAGCCTTTATTGACATCGGACCACCTTTTTTTAGCCAGATATCATAATTAAAATTAAAAAGTCATGATCGTTTTGATTTAAATTGTTTATATTGCATATACTGAGATTATCTAAACCATAAACTTCAAAATCTGTATTCAGGAATTTTTCGCATAATTGACTTCTAATGAACCTAGCTGCTCCAGTTATAATATCTTTTGAATTAATCTCTTAAAAAGAATAAAATATAAAGATATGAAAAATTATTTTAAAAATCAATATCTGTTTCTTTTAAAGTTTCCCACTTTTTATCTTTATCAGATAAACTAATCTCTTTAATACCATCTAAAGGCCACCCAATACCAATATTAGGATCATTCCAAATTATACCTCCTTCATCAGCACCATCGTAAAATTCGGTGCATTTGTAGGTGAATTCTGCTTCGTCTGAAAGAACTAAAAAACCGTGTGCAAAACCTTCAGGAACGTAGAACTGTTTTCTATTTTCTTCTGAGAGTATAACTCCTTCCCATTCTCCATATGTAGTTGAATCTTTTCTTAAATCCACAGCTACATCAAATACTTCTCCTTTAATAGCCCTAACCAGTTTTCCCTGTGGTTTAGTGTATTGAAAATGAAGGCCTCTTAGGACTCCTTTTTTTGATTTAGATTGGTTGTCCTGAACAAAATTAAAATCAAGTCCGGCTTCTTTAAATTCTCCGGCGTGATATGTTTCCATGAAATAGCCTCTTTCATCTCCGAATAAAGTTGGCTCTATAACATACACTCCTTCAATGGATGTCTTGGTGAAAGTAAATTTGCCCATAATCATTCCTCTAATAAATTTATAACTGATTTTCTATTAAATCTGTTAAATAATCTCCGTAATCTGTTTTTTTTAATGGTTCGGCTAATTTTAAAACTTTTTTTTCATCAATCCAACCATTGTTATATGCAATTTCTTCTAAACAGGCGATATAAAATCCTTGTCTTTTTTGGATAGCTTCAACAAAGTTACTAGCTTCAAGTAGGCCTATATGTGTCCCGGTATCAAGCCAAGCCATACCTCTACCCAATAATTC
>JAUXXK010000257.1 GCA_030681145.1 Methanobacteriaceae archaeon
ATTTTGATAATACTTCAGTTTTAATGAAAGTTATCTTGTTATTTTTTACGTTATTAACTGTAAAATTACTCATGTGCCTATTTTTTAGTTTTCATAAAAGTTTCGAAGCAATAGATTTTAATAATACTTTATTTGTTATTATTGGAGCCTCATCTACGATATTATCTATTATTTTTGCGCTGTCTCAATTTATACTTCAAAATGTATCTAGAAAATATTCTCCAAAAATAATGGATGAATATGAAAATAATCCAGAAACATCTATTCTATTTTTTATATATTTAGTAATAATATCTCTCAGCTTACTTTGTATAATTTTAAAGGATTTTTTGTTTGTTTATGCAGACTTATTTTACTTAATAATTGTCAGTACCATTATATTTCTGTTTGGGTTGACCTTGATTTTATTAATTGATTATATAAAACTGATGTTTATATATACAAACCCTTTTAAATATTTAAATTCGAAAAAAAAAGAAGTAATAAGTGCTATACGTGATAAAAAGGAAGAAGATACTGGTGAGGGTTTTAGTATACTGGGTGATATATCAATTAAATCTCTAATTGATAATGAAGATGCTGTTACAATAAAAGGCATTGAAAATCTCGATGAGATATTATCTGAATATATTGGAGTAAAAAATGACGATAAAAAAGAATAATGAAGATTCAAGTCCTCCAAATAATGGGAAAAATGAGGTTTTAAGGCTTATATTAAAGGAATACTACAGAATATATAGGGAATCTATTTTAAGAGATAAGAGTAGCATTTCAAAAGAAATAGTAACAAAAATATTTGATATTCTTGCTAAAATAATCGCAGAAGAAGAAAACAAAGACCTATTGGAAATATTCTTTGGAACAACTGCGATAGGGGAAAATTATAATGAGTTTAATTATTATGAATTTATGAAATTAGCTGTAGAAAACAAAGATAACTCACGATTCAAACTAGTTAGATTAATAATATCTCTAATTAAATCGACTTTACTTATTCGGCAACAAATGGATGAAGAAATTTTAAATCAGATTTTAACAAGCACTCTTTTCCAGATTAATAGGTTAATAATTGATAATGATGATTTAGAATTGTTTAAAGAACAAATTAATGCATTTAGCATGTCTGTTATAATAGAATCCCCCGTAAAAA
>JAUXXK010000397.1 GCA_030681145.1 Methanobacteriaceae archaeon
TTTCACACCAGTAATTCAATTAATATTCATTAATATTCGTTTGTTATTTTACTACGATTTTTATTTTGAAATATTGTTATTATGAGATTTATTGATTATTATTCATCCAGTATTATTTCTTCTTTTACTCTTCCCAACGTATAAGCAATGGCGTTGGCGCTTAAGGTAGATGATATAAAGAATGTAATAGCTACTATAGCACCAAATGGTGTCTGGATATAAAGGGCAATTAGTGCAGATATTCCAAAGCCAAATGTATTGATATAAAGAAGTCTTTCTGATCTATTACGTGCCAGCAAGGCTCTTATAGCCATTAAAATAACTATTATTCCTACGATCTCTATTAACATGAATTATCATCCTGTATGAAAATTATTAATAATTAATTTATCTTAGTTGATTTTGGTATGTCTTCCCATTTTAGTGGCAATTTTACCGATTAATCTGGATGCGGAAGGATGGTGGATACCTTGTATAGTTGTGATGGCAATAACCATTCCCACAATATACATTATGGGCGTTAAACCAATAAATGAAGTCAGAGCTATAATAATTGTAATTGATAAAGTTCCGGTGGTTCCAGCATATCCTGGGTCAGCACAGAGCCTGTTTCCAATGTAAACCAGAAGAGCAGCTATTAGTCCACCTTCAGGAATTCCAATTAGATAACAACCAATTGATCCTAAAAGGGTTCCAGCAGAAGCATCTGGAGAACAAAGAATGTTTCCTTGGAAAAATCCACCGGCTAAATCTCCGCCTCTTTTCTGGACATCACGGCCTATGAACTCTGCACCTTTAACACCAGGACCTTCAGGAAGTCCTAACCATGTATCGATCAAAATAAAGTTTAACCAACAAATCACAGCAGCAATGGCCACTCCTAACAATTCATTCATCAGATTCCCCCGTTAAAGGTGTAGGAAAAGTATCATCAAATAAATATTTGGCAAAAAGTGCAGAGAAAATACCCACCATTAATGCCAGATCAATACCATTATAGAAACCTTTTATTTCCAGCCCAAAAAATATAGCCAGCAAACCTAGGGAAATTACAGAAGTTGGAAATACAGCACTTACTGTCCAGGAATGTCTCATTGGCTTCTCTGGTAGTAAAGGTAACCTTAGTATTAAGCCCACTCCTATGGCCGAACCCACACACAGTAAGTAGCTCATGAGTAGGTACATTTCATTAGCATGAATAATCATGATAAAAGGATATTGCTCCAGAATATATAAATGTTTTCAATTGTCCTTTTATGATTAAAATACTTATAAAATCCTAATAAGATTTAATAACTCTGATTTTTAATAACAACTGAAAATAATAAATAAAAATTTGTTTTATTGATATTTTAAATCTTAAATAC
>JAUXXK010000398.1 GCA_030681145.1 Methanobacteriaceae archaeon
AAATGGAAATATTTACCGTGATGATAAAAATGTTCCAAACCGAATTTTAGGCGTAATTAGTGACATAACAGAACGTAAAGAAACTGAAATCCATTTGTTAAGAGTTATAGAAGAAAAAGAAATGTTATTAAGGGAAATACACCATCGGGTTAAAAATAACATGCAGATTATTTCCAGTTTCTTGAGTCTTCAATCTTCTCAGGTCTTAGATAAAAGAGATGCTAAACTTTTCACTGTAGTTCAAGACAGGGTTAAATCTATGGCCCTTATACATGATAATTTATATCAATCAGTAGATCTTTCACGTATTCAATTTAAAGAATATGTAACTAATCTGAGTTCTCAGCTTTTCTCCACACATTCCAATCTTTCTAAGAATATAAAATTAGTAACAGATATTATGGATGTAACATTCAATATGGAAACAGCCATACCTCTCGGCCTTATAATAAGTGAAATGATCACTAATAGCCTTAAACACGCTTTTCCAGATTCTAAAGGAGAACTATTCATAGCTTTACATACTAAAGATGATAATATTGAATTAATAATCAAAGATAACGGTGTGGGAGTACCCGAAGATTTTGACATAGAAAAACCAAAAAAATTAGGATTAAAATTATTAACCCAACTAGTAGAGCAACTGGAAGGATCAATTGAACTAGATCGCAGCCAAGGAACAGGATTTAAAATAACTTTTAAAGAGCTAAAATATAAGGAACGAGTCTAGAATATTTGGTAGTGGTATAATGGAGAGAGGTTACAAGTTATATGATATTAAGGAATTAAAACCCGGTGATCATCTATGTATTCTTTATGAAACTGATGATGAACATAAAGCCTTAATAACACCCTACCTAAGATATGGATTAGAAAATAATGAGAAAGTATTTTACATAGTTGACGCACGCTCTGCAGAGACAGTTCTCAATTATCTGCGTGAGGACGATGTTGATGTTGATTCCTACATTGAAAGCGGACAATTAATGATACTCACGGTAAATGAGTCTTATATGAAAGGAGGTGTCTTTGATCCGGATGGGATGATTAGAATGCTTACTGATGAGGCAAATAAAGCACTTGAAGAAGGTTTTAGTGCACTTCGTGTTACCGGTGAGATGTCATGGGCACTTAAAGGGTTGCCGGGATCAGGTCGTCTCATAGAATATGAAACCAAACTAAACGAATTTTTCCCTAATAACAAAGCTTTGGCCATATGTCAATATGACTGCCGAGTGTTTAAACCTGAAATCCTACTTGAAATATTAACAACACACCCCATAGCTATTCTTGGAACAGAAATCTATGAAAATTTCTATTACATCCCCACTGAAGATTTTCTAGCAGGAAAAACCCCTGAAAAAAAATTAAAACATTGGATAGAAAACCTGAAACTACGTAAAAAAACAGAAATAGATTTAAAACTAAGTGAAGAGAAGTACCGCGAAGTATTCAATAATGCTAATGATGAAATTTTCTTACATCCCATCACTGACGGAATGCCAGGAAACTTCATAGAGGTAAATAAAGTGGCCTGTGATATTTTGGGTTACACCAGAGAAGAACTTCTCCAGATGAGGCCTGAAATTATTGACAGACCTGAAAACGTAGCAAAGATGCCCCAATTGATGAAAAATCTACAAAAAGAAGGAAAAGTCATCTTTGAATCTGTTCAAGTATCTAAAAAAGGAGAATTTATACCTGTTGAGATCAGCTCGCATATGTTTGAATTAAATGGGGAAGAAATGATTCTTTCAATCGCCAGAGAAATTTCAGAACGTAAAAAGGCAGAAAAAGCATTAGAAAAGAGTGAAAAACAGTATAGGGATCTTTTTGAAAATATGATAGACGGATTTGCTTATTGTCAAATGATTTTTGATGATGAAAAAGATCCAGTAGACTGGATATTTACAAAAGTTAATACTGCATTCGATAAAATCACTGGATTAAAAAATATCCAAGGCAAAAAAGCTACCGAAGCCATCCCCGGAATTAAAGAATTGCAACCCGAATTATTTGAGATTTATGGTCGAGTAACATTGACTGGCCAGCCAGAAAACACTGAAATTTATTTCAAACCATTAAAAATCTGGTTAAAGATTTCTGTTTTCAGCCCGGAAAAAGAACATTTTGTAGCAGTATTTGAAAATATAACTAAACGTAAAAAAGCAGAAGAAGCATTAAAAGAAAGTGAAGAGAAATACCGTCTACTGGTTGAAAATGCTCAGGAAGGTATCTGGTCAATTGATACCGAATCGAAAACCACATTTGTAAATCAGCGTATGGGTGAAATATTGGGGTATGATATTGATGAGATGATGGGTCAATCTTTATTTTCTTTTATGGATGAACGTGGTGTGAAAATTGCCAATTATAATCTGGAACGTGGTAAGCAGGGCTTAAAAAAGCAATATGATTTTGAGTTTATACGAAAAGATGGAAGTAGAATTTACACTAATTTAGAAACTTCCCCCATATTTGATGGTGATAAAAATTATGTCGGAGCTGTTGCTATGGTTTCGGACATAACTGAACGTAAAAAAATGGAAAAAACATTAAGGGAAAGTGAAGAACGTTATTCCATAACTCTTGATGCGGTGAA
>JAUXXK010000400.1 GCA_030681145.1 Methanobacteriaceae archaeon
ATTCACACATATGTTCAGAGAAAAATGAAATTACTTTGACTAAATCCAATAAAATTATTTAATTAATGAAAAATCAATGCAACATTTGATAAATATGTAGAAATAATCTAAAAAATAAAAAAATATCTTTAAATTGACTAAATACTCTAAAACACCGTTGCAAGACCTGTAAGTTATTAGTGCCAGATTATAAAAAAATCAAAAATAGTATTATTAAAATTAAAAAAGAAAATTAACCAATTAAATGGCTTCGTTTCCTTTTTCACCAGTTCTAATTCTGATTACTTCTTCAACTGGAGAAATAAATATTTTACCGTCACCTATGTCTCCTGTTCGGGCATTTTCAGATATAACAGTAATTACTTTTTCCAAATCGTTAGTATTAATCACAATTTCCAGTCTTACTTTAGGAAGAAGATCAACGGTGTAATCAGTTCCCCTGTAACTTTCTGTAATTCCTAACTGTCTACCCCTACCCTTAACATCTTGAACGGTCATGCCGTTAACTCCAGATTTCTCCAGAGCAGCTTTAACAACTTCAAACCTATCTGGACGGATTATAGCGATTATTTTTTTCATAGTTACCATCTCTTTTAAATTATTTCATCTAAAAAAATATTATACTAATTTATAATTAATAATATGTGCTTTTTTTAGACTTAAATATTTAAGATATTTAAGATAATCGGTATCCTGATTCTTCGTGAAGGTTAACATCCAATCCTTGAACTTCATCTTCAGCTTCAACTCTAAGACCCAGAGTTTTGTCCAGAACTTTACCAATAATTAAGGTCATTCCAAAGGCATAAACCATTACTACTATTACTGCAAGTAATTGAACACCAATCAAGTTCAAATTTCCAGTTATTAATCCTCCTTGTGTAAGGGCACTATTAATGGCTGGTAGGGCGAATATTCCCACTGCCAAAGAACCCAAAATACCACAAACACCATGTATTCCAAATACATCCAGCGCATCGTCGTATCCTAACCAAGGTTTTATTTTAGATACTGCGTAGTAGGATACTATGGATGCAACAAAACCTATAATGATGGCTGCGGGGATATTCACATATCCTGCAGCAGGAGTTATGGACGCTAAACCTGCTATGGCTCCGGATAATGCACCCAATAGTGTGGGTTTTCCAGTATTCAGTTTATCCATTAATACCCATGCCAGCATACCCATTGCTGCTGAAATATTAGTTACAATCATGGCCGATACTGCTAAGTTTCCTGCACTCAAGGCAGATCCTGCATTAAATCCAAACCAACCAAACCACAGTAAACCCGCTCCTATTACAGAATATCCTAAGTTATGTGGCAATAATCGCATATCCTTTCTTACTCCCAGAAGTAAAACTAGTGCAAGAGCAGCTATACCGCTGGTTAAATGAACCACTATTCCTCCGGCAAAATCAAGTGCTCCGAGTTGTGCTAAAAATCCTCCACCCCACATCCAGTGGGCAACTGGAACGTAAACCAGAAGTAACCAGACAGGTACAAATGCTAACCATGCTGAAAATTTCATTCTCTCAACGATTGCACCGGATATCAGGGCCACGGTTATGGCCGCAAAGGTCATTTGAAACAGAGCAAACAATCCTGTTGGTATGGTAGGTGCTAATGTGGCCAGGGATCCTGATTCCAGAACTCCATTAAAAAATGGATTCTTTATAGTACCTATTATTCCCATAATATCTGAATTGAATACCAGATCGTACCCAAATACAAACCACAATACACTGACTATGGCAAATGTTATAAAGGAAAGAAACATTGTATTTAGAACATTTTGTTTTCTTATTAATCCCGAATAAAATAGGGCTAATCCTGGAATTGTCATTAATATTACCAAAGCGGTTGATATTAACATCCAAGCGGTATCCCCTGAGTCTAAGATCGTTGTCATTTTATCCTCCATAAAAATATTTATTATTAAAATATGAGCTCGAATTTTTTAAAATTACTATTTCTATTATTAAAATTACTATTGGCCTAAGGGAGATATATGAAACATTATTAAAATTACTATTGGCCTAAGGGAGATATGAAACATATTTCCGATAAAACTTTATTGAAATAATCATTTAATACTTACGGTATTAATGCAAGAAAAATAAAAAATATTTTTTCCAATTTTCTTTTAATAATATTTTTTCTAGTCGAAAAATCGGTTAAATATAAAATAGAGACCAACTAAAATAAATTAAATCATTTAAAAATTTAAAATTATTCATGAGTTAAGTAAATAACTTATAATAAAATTTAAGGTATAGTAAAAACCTTTATGCAAGTAAATAATAACTATATGTGAGAATTATTTAGAGGGATATTTTGAATTCAAAAAAACGAGGAAAGCTTTTTGCAGTACTAATGATTGCTTTAATTGCCTATGGCTTTGCTTCATCCATAAGCCTCATTTCTGGGGACAGTATTTCTCTGGAAATACCGTCTTTTAATAATGAAAATCAGTCACAGGTAACAATTATTGGAAACCCTAATTTTAACCCGGTTATGCTTAAACAAAGAGTTATTATTAATATCACCAATAACACCACCGACGATGATATCATTAATGATACGCCTGATAGGAATCGTACGCCAATCAATAACAGTACTTTGCATGGTGATGATGGTGATGGTGATGATGATTAATGGCCGTTATGAACTAAAATAACGTCTATAATGATATTCATTTTTTTTTAAATTAAATTGTTTATTAAACATAACTTATTTTCAATTTTTTAATTATTATTTTAATTATATAAGGCATCATGTACAAAGAAGGTATGTTATAATCTTAATTAAATATATTTTTAGAAAATCAAGATATTAAAGTGATTATATGTCAGATAAGAACTTAATCGGGGCAAAAATTCGTAAAATTAGAGAAAGAAAAGAAATGACGCTGGAACAACTGGCTAATGCCAGTGGAAACAGTGTAGATCTACTTAAACATATTGAAAATGGGGATGTAGTTCCTTCCCTTACACCTTTAATAAAGATAGCCAAGAGCCTTGATGTCAGGTTGGGTACTTTTGTGGATGATGTTAAACAAAAAGGCCCGGTTATTGTGGAACAGGGCCAGACAGAATCAGTAATTTATTTTTCTGGTAAAAAAGATCAGACTAAAGAAAGTGCTATGCAGTTTTATTCTCTGGCATCAGGAAAATGTGACAGGCACATGGAACCATTTTTAATTGATGTAGATATTCATGATGATGATGATAAATTTAAACTGGAATCCCACGAAGGGGAAGAATTCATTTACGTTGTCGATGGAGATATTGAAATAGTATATGGTAGTGAAAAATACGTGGTTTCCAATGGAGATAGTATTTATTATGATTCAGTTGTTCCTCATCACCTTCATGCCTATGGAGAAAAGCCAGCAAAAATACTGGCTGTAATTTACACTCCTTTTTAAGTTTATCAATTTTAATAAAATAAGGGCTATTTTATAATATTAAAAAGCTCTTTTAAATTTTTCAAGCATTATTATGATTATATGGTGAATTAAAATGTTTAAAATAGATGTTATACCTCGATTTGGGGACATAGATGGTTTAAAACACGTTAATAATACAGTTTTAGCAGTATGGTTTGAGAAGGCAAGAAACCCCATATTCAGAATGTTTACACCAAATCTGGATTTAAGTTATGAAGAATGGAAATTAATACTGGTACGCACTGAATTTGATTTTATAGGACAAATGTATTATGGTAAAGATGTGGAAATCCGAACCTTTATTTCACGTATAGGTAATTCTTCATTTACTATTGGACATGAGGCCTGGCAAGACGATGAACTAAAAGCAAGGGGAAGCGCGGTACTAGTTCACTACGATTTTATAAACCAAGTGCCATTACCTATTACTGAGGACATACGGAAAAACTTAGAAGATCATTTGATTAAATAAGTTAATGTAAGTTTATTAAATAACTTTAGCACTACATATATTGAATAAGCACATTTATTGAACGAATTGATTTACATTAATAAAAAAAAGCTTTTCTATTAGGGGAATTAATTAAAAATAAAATATTTATAGATTATTTTAATCAAAAATGATGGTGATGTTATGGTCTTTACAGAAGACACCATAGGGGAATTTTTTGAAAAACAAGTGAATAAATATCCGGATAACGAATTCATGGTTTACCCAGATCGAGATTTACGATTCACCTATCGAGAATTTAATGATAGGGTGGATATGATGGCCAAGGGCCTATTATCCATTGGAATTGAAAAGGGAGACCATGTGGGAATATGGGCCAACAATGTACCGGACTGGCTCACATTCATGTTTGCCACAGCTAAAATCGGAGCAGTTCTAGTAACAATTAACACGGCCTACAAAAGCCACGAACTAGACTATGTGATGAAACAATCAGATATGAAAGTTCTGGCCATTATTGATGGGTTTAGAGACGTTGATTATGTTAAAACAGTTTATGATCTGGTACCTGAATTAAAAACTCATGCCCGTGGTCACTTGCACAGTGAAGAATTCCCCCATCTGCTTAGCGTAATCTATATTGGACCAGAAAAACACAGAGGGATGTTTAATACCAATGAGATAATGCTTTTAGGAAAACATACCAGCAGCAATCTTCTGGATGATGTAAAAAAATCTCTAAGTAATGAAGATGTAATTAACATGCAGTACACCTCTGGAACTACTGGATTTCCCAAGGGTGTCATGTTAACCCATCGAAACGTTCTTAATAATGGTTATTATATTGGTGAGCGACAAAAATTTACTGAAAATGATAGATTATGTTTAACTGTACCTCTTTTCCACTGTTTTGGAATAGTGCTGGGTGTCATGGCTATTTTAACCCACGCGTGAACATTTGTAATCGT
>JAUXXK010000403.1 GCA_030681145.1 Methanobacteriaceae archaeon
ATTCAATATTAGCCATACCGGGAGATGCCACGAACGAAAATGTCCTCAAAGAAGCAGGTATTGATATAGCAAGAGGAGTTATAATTACCACAGGAGATGATGTAGATAATCTTTTCATTACTTTAACTTCCCGTGAAATCAATCCCAATATTTGGATTGTGACCCGTGGCAGCAAAAAAGAGAATATTAAACGTCTTTATCGTTCTGGGGCCGATCGAGTAATATCTCCCGAAACCAGTGGAGGAGAAGATATATACTTTGCCGCCATTGAGCCAACAATGATGAAAATTACCATGATGCATGATGTTGATGATATACGCAAAGAATCTGAAATCATAATGAAATATGGTTGCACTTTAGAGGATATTGAATATCATCTACCTGAATTTAAAGAACCACTGGTACGTAAAATAGGAATTTCTAAACAAAGTCAGCTAAATAAATTTTTAGAGAGTTTAAATAATGATATAAATCGTAAAAGTTCTTTAGAAAGAATATACGAATCGGTTAGTGGAATACATTCACACTGGATTTCCGGGCCTGATAAAAAAACATTAAAAAAATTAGAAGAAGAATTGAAAAAAGAAAATCTACTTCTAGGTGTCAATCTAGATGATGACGAAATCAAAGAGGTTGGAAGAAAGTATGGGCGTTTGGTAGAAATAATCATAAAACCCGAAATGGTTGTTGTAGAAAGTCACAGTGTTTCTGATATTCTAGAAGAAGCAAAAATAATTTTAAAGCATGGTTGTGCTCTAGAAGATATAAAATATTATTTTACAGGTTTTGGTGAACCACTTATACGTAATATTGGTATTTCAGATATAAAAGAAGTGAAAAACTTTTTAGAAAATCTGGAAAAAGATTCCAGTAAGTATGACTCTTTAGATAGAATTTACACTCTTTCCGGAGGAGGGATACATACACATAGGATTTCCGGGCCTAATACTCAAAGCTTAAATCTTGTGGAAAATGAATTGCATAAAAAAGGATTTTTATTAGGAGTCAACATGACCCAACAGGAAATAAGTGAAACCATACAAAAAACAGGTCGTGTAGCTCAGATACTTGTTAAACACGATGTAGGCTCTATTAGTGATAAAAAAATTATCCTTGGGGAAGGTGGTCGGATACTGGATGCTAAACACTACCTACCTGGTGTAAAACAAGTTGTAACCCGTAATTTAAACCTTAAAAATAAAAAAGACTTAGAAATGTGTGAAAAAGAGCTTAAAAAACCAGATGCTCGTCGTTCTCTTACAGCATTATATGAAATTTCTAGGCATTTGCATACACATACCATTGCTGCTCCTCAAGAAAAAATCATACGAAAAATAGAGAAAAAACTGGATAAGAGTGGTATTTTACTAGGGATTGATCTATCAGATGAGAAAATATGGGAAATAGTGGAAAAAGAAAACGTGAGACAATTTTGTATTGATTAAGCCATTAAAATTTATTTATTATTAATTTAATTTTTTAAATACTGTTTAATATTTGGATAATTTAAGAAGATATATTTCTATTTTATAAAATATGTAAAATAAAAAAATTAGGAGTTATAACTCCTTTTTAGAACAAATCATGTAATGCTATTTTATAAGCACCTAAATCTCCCCCAAAGTTTACAGCACTAATTTTCAAAACACCAGGGACTTTGACTGCAGCCTCAACAGCTGCTTTAGTTGCTGATTTAACCGATTCTTCGTCTACACCATCAATAACGATCTCATAAACACCGTTAACATTAGCAGGGATTTGAGTATCTTCTACTTCATCTTTAAGAGTTACACACATTTTTTCGTTAGTGGAAGCACCTAAGAACTTGTACTTATTAGACCCTACCTTAGAACCAGAAGCCACAATCCCACCAGGGAACGGAGTAATGGTACCTGGAACATTTTCAATAGCATTTACTGCTACTTCTGCAGCTAATAGGCCTGCTGCCTGATTTTCAGCAAGTATGATTAAGTTTCCGCCAGCCACACCAGATTTTATTCCAAATTCTCCTTCAATTAAGAAGTCGCCAGACATGAGAGGGATAGAAAATATAGTCCTTCTTGCAATTTCTAGCTTTTTCTCAAAGCCGTCTCCAAAGAATTTCAGCTTTTGACCAGTTTTTAACTTTTCGTCTGGATTATCCAGAGCATCAAATACTGCAGTGGTTGCAGCAGTCAAAATACACATCCCAACTCGTTCTAATAGTTCATGATCTAGTTTACCCTTGTTCATATTGCAGATCATAATAATATAGCCTGGTCGGCCATCTGGAGTTTCTTCTGGAGGCACATACCTATCAATTCCCGCCTCTGCCGGACATCCAATAACAGATGTCCCATATCCAGTAGCTTCAGTAGCTGCAATTTTAGCTAGTTTTTTTGTTGCTGCAGTTATAAGCAATCGTGAAACCTGTATTCCAAATGCTTCTGCAAATGTGTCTTCTATTTCAACACCATTTATTTCCATATAATCACCGAATTTGATGTAGTAAAAGAGTTATTATATATTTTTCTATTTGATTTTAAGAATAATTAT
>JAUXXK010000404.1 GCA_030681145.1 Methanobacteriaceae archaeon
ATGCAGTTATAGGTAATATAAGGGTTTTTAAAAATATCCTTTTCATAACCTTCCTTGGGTATGATTGATGCTCTCGTATCAAATGATTTAGCCACCCTATTTGGAAAAGACCGGCTTGAAACCCTGTAAGCTACAAATAATCCGTTTTCATTGGTTCCTACTGATAAAATTCTGCCAAGATACATTTTTTTCACCTTTAATCTAGATTTCTGAATATATACTCTTTTTTAATTTAAAAAATTCCTTATTGAAGTTTATTAATTTTATGCATCATATAGTGCTAGGAGATCTTACCGCCTCATCTGCTGACATACCCTGAGGGGTAGTTATGATAATCATCCCATTTTTAGGCTTTATGATAATTTCCCCTCCATCAATTACCTGAGTATGAACCGCTATAGCATTATCTTTAATTAAATTAGACATATCCTTTCCGTTTACAGTGACGTTTTCTAATCCGGCTACTGGAATCAAGTAGTATTCTGATGGACCCATGCTTTCACTTTGTTCGGGTTTACCTGAAGTAGACATATCACTAGCCTGAAAGCTACTGGTAACTACTAAAAATATCAAAATAGTGAAAAGAATATCAATAAACGGTACCATGTTAAATTGAGGGTTATTCCCTTTAAGCTTTTTTCTATACTTTTCAACATCCATAGTCATTATAAAACCTCTTAAATGGCAGATATTTATTGTTTGAGTTTACTTTCTATGATCTCAGCACGAGAATTGCATTTTTCCAAGATAATATTGTTGATACTTTTTTCCAGCATACTAGGTTTAAATGCAACCCATATATTGGAATCCGGTTCATTAATCTCTTTAACATTTACAATTCCTTCAGAATCCTGTAATGCTTCCACAGCACAAGGAATATCTGAATCAACCATCAGTTTCATGGTTGCATATCCCCAATTGGTCATTTTTTTAGCTAACTCTATTTTATCCATTTCTTGTTCAATAAGACCAGTTATATAAGAATAAATTGGCAGCAAAATAATGGCCACCGCAAGTCCCGCGATTGTTGTGATTAAAGCTATATAAATTCCTTCAGCTAAGGCAGCAGAATTACCCCCAACACCCATAGCTTTAAAAGTATACCATATACCAATTACGGTACCAATTAGCCCCAATAGTGGAGCTATTTCAATTATAGTTCGTAGCATGCTCAAATTTTTGGTCATGTTACTCATTTCCACAATGAAAACCCGCTCCATAGAATCTTCTACTTCCGTTTTATTACGGTAACCTATTTTAAGTGCTTCCAATATTATCTTGGAAACAGGGTTCTGGTAGTGGCCAATTGATTTCAATGCCTCTAAAGATCCTCCCCTTTCCATAGCATCATTAACATTACTGATAATTTGAGGGGGGCTAACTCTAGAAATTTTTTTGAGATAATGTATCTTTTCTAAAGAAGTGATAAGTCCATAAATTCCGATTATGGCAATAATATAAGTTATAATTCCACCATTTTTGAACATCTCTAATATTGTAGCAAAAGTGCTGGTAAAAAATTCGAGTATCATTTTATCTCCTTAATCAGTTAAGTAATAGTTTACATAATCTGTTTTAAATATGATTTTTATTTATACCATATTATTAGATATAGAATCTTAATTTCATAGTTTTTAATTAAGATGATTTTAGAATTTTGATTTAAGTTAGAATGTAATTAGAGCTATAATAATTTAGTATTTAAAAATAGTGGTTTAATTTCTGTTTTATGAATTGTTTTATTAAAGTTATAATGTGTTAAAATTGTTAAAAAGAATTAAAAAACCTCAAAAATATAATAATTTATAATTTAAAAATTTTAAATAGTTTTATTTCTCTTTAAGTTTCTGAGCAGTAGCCCATGATTTTCTAACAAAATCCGGAAGCTCATCATACTTGAATTTCTTTAAAAATGCTTTAGTTCTGGGGTCACTTGGATACCCTGAACCCATCGGACCCATTTTCTTGTATTCTCGGCTTAATTTTTCAATTTCCATATCTCTTTCAACTTTTGCAACAATAGATGCCGCAGCCACTGGGATATATTTATCATCAGCCCTATGTTCTGCTATAACATCAATATCTTCACCAACTATCTCTTTTATTTGGCGGGTGAGCCTGGCAGGATCAATATCCACTGAATCAATTATAACAGAATCCGCAGTGGCCATTTTAATAATTTTTATCATGGCAATTTTTTCTATTTCATTTAAATTCACATCTTTTGCCCGTAAATTATCAATATCTTGAGCCGTGATTTTTATCACATGGCAATCTGCCATTTTTCGAATCTTGCGAGCTAGCACATTTCTGCGAGAAGGAGTTAATTTTTTAGAATCTTTTATTCCCATCCTTTCTAGAATTACAATTTTATCCTGAGGTATAACTGCCCCACACACAACTAAAGGACCCAGTACAGGGCCCCTTCCCGCTTCATCAATTCCTAAAATCATCATGGTTACATCTGCTTATAATTGTATTATAATTTAATTGAAAATTCAATGATATTGAATGTTAAATAAATCATTCAAGAATTAAAGATTATTTAGATGTTAGTTAGATTTTCTAAATAATCTGAAAAAGTATAATTAATTTTTTAAATTCATTACGGATATGAGAGTCAAAATAAATCAAGTTTCAATAAAAAATAATTTAAATTGAATTTAATTA
>JAUXXK010000405.1 GCA_030681145.1 Methanobacteriaceae archaeon
ATTCAATACTCTCTCTTTTTAATAATAATCCAGGGGCTGTATGATCAAGGGCGAATTCACATTCAACTCCTTTTTTTGATAGTGTTCTGGCAATGTTTAGAGCAGTTACTGCGTCACCACCCATTCCACGACCTGTAATAATTAATAAAGCTTTCATAAAATCACCAGTAACTTAAATCACCATATAACTACAATTCTAAACAGAAATATTAAAATTATTCTAAATTCTTTATTATTTAAACCTATAATTAAACTTTTAGCCTTCTTTTTTAATAAGCAATAGTTTTCTAAATCGCTCTAGATTTTGACTGTTTGATTATTTCATTAATTAGTTTATTATTTAGTATTTTATGATTATCTTATTAAAATAATTTAGAAAATTAAAGATTTAATGAAATTATAATATGAATTAATTTAAGGAGAATTCAGAACCTTAATGAACAATTTTGTCAAATATTATCTATTAAAAACGAAATATACTATATAAATTTTATAAAAAGACCTATGATTAATTTTGGGGCTTTTAATGAGCTATATGATTGAATGTGAATCCTTAACCAAGAAATACGGGGATTTTACAGTTAGATATTCAAATTTAGATAGTAGATGTAGTAATAATAATAGTAAAATATTAATTAATAAAAGGATTATACAATTTTTACATTGCTTCTGAAGCATTATTATAAAAATGGATTATAAAGAAGTCTTCTAAATCCTAATCTAATTAGGATTCCGTTTTTCACAGGAATTTCCCTTTTTTTAAGGATTATTTTTCGGAATAAATCACCTAATCCCCCACCAGTTAAAACGTCCATGAAATAATCCCCAAAAGTTGGATTTTCTATTCTTAATTTAGTTTCGAGGAAAATTTGGAGATTTTTTCTTCTAATAAATGCTATTAAGAAAACAGTCCCTAAAAAAAGGCTTATTAATCCCCAAAATCCACCAAACAAAAAGAAAATTATTCCAAGTGCAACGGCAAAAGAGTGATTTCCCACTTCACCCATCATTATATTTCCTTTATAATCTAAAGGAGCATAGCCGGCACAGACAGCCAATATTAGTAGTGGAATAAAGTATAAAGAAGTATTAAAGTTTCCAGAAATCAAATAAAGTAAAATTACCAATCCGGACATGGATAATATTGTGCTACAGGCCGATCCCGGTTGCATATCAGCAATATTTAATGGCTGGATCATTAATGCAACTAAAATAGAAGAAGGCCCCAACAAAGGATATCCCAGAATTACAACCAATAAAATTCCTAATCCCCGGAATAGCTGTCCTAATTCTACAGGAATAATTTTTAACTTTTTTCTTCCTATTAAATCATCAAGTAATGCCATTATGCCCATAGCGGCCACTATATAAGAATAATCAGGATTTAAAAAGATTATTAAAACTAAAAATGGTGCTAACCCCACTGCTCGCGGAGTGCCTCCCCTTACTGAGGCATAAAGATTTTTAAATTTTCCCTCCCTGCCTATTTTCCGGATTATTAAATAAAGAATAAGGGTTAATACTGTGGATAAAATTCCTGCTTCTAAAATTTCAATTAGCATTATTGCACCGATTTAATTTGGATCTTATTATCTTTATTATAAAATATAATGAAACTAGTGATTAAATAATCAAATTGATCTTTAAATATTCTTATAATGCATATAATTGAGCATTTTATCCATTAAGGACCAAAATGACCTTTTTCTGTCTGAATAATGACTCTTTTAAGACCAATTTCATTGAGAATATATTTTATTTCCTTCATCTCATTGAAATCAGGTTTTTTTAAATCCATTCTTTTGAATTCTGGCCTATAATCAAGAACGCATACTTGAAGATAAGGATTTATGCTATTTAGAACAGTACCCATTTCCATTATTTCTTTTTTAGAAATTAAAGAACTATTATAAGGGATTCCAATACCCATAAAAATTCCAGGAGCATTAGAATTATCTATTTTTTTATAATCAAAATCATGGTTCTGATCAATCTTGTATTTATCAGAATCTTTAAATATTTTTTCTTCAAGCCCATAGTCCATTTTATAATTATTTGCAATATATTTAACAGCATTCCACGAATTTTCAAGATATTTTGCTGCCAGTTTTTTATCATTTATACCCGTAATATTTTGAAAGGTTTTGAGGCTAATTCCCTTTAGATCAATTCCAATACGATTCATCCCAGATTTTATCAGCTCGTCAATGTATTTAGAATTTAAAATAGTCCCATTAGTATCAATATGGATATTAACACTCTTATTAGCATCCTTGATGTATTTTAAAGCTTTAATAATCCATGGGCGGTTTAAAGTACTTTCTCCTCCAGAAAAAGCAATAGTATCTAATCCATGTAAATCCTGGAGCCCCAATAAAATTTGAGCCGCTTCTTCAGGTTCAATTAAATTACCCCTGTTGGTGAATGCCACCAAATCATTTTGACATTGCAGACATCTGAGATTACAACCGTGCATAAATCCAATAGCTTCTATAGGTTCTAAATTTTTCTTTAAATAATAAGGAGTGCCTACTCCACCTATTCTATGGACACCAAATCCACTTATAAGCCTTAAAGGTAATTTAAATTCTTTAAAAGTATTTATTTGCATGCCATTATCCAGTGGAGTGTTACAGGCTAGAGTCATTCTACCATTTACTTCAACAACACAAGCCCAGCATCCACCGCACTCACAGGGAACGAATAGACAATTTTGTTTTGAGAGTGATGCCTGGGATTGCCCATTATCCTCACAAAGGAATTTAGAAATATTTACTCCAGACTTGAGAATGGCATCTTTAACCATTCCTGAAGACTCTACTTCCTGTTCATTTACATTAACCTTAAAATTAGACATATTCTTACCTCAGCTAAATTAATTAATAAAAAATCCAAGAATATGGTTAGTAAATATGTTATCTGAATTTTTCTGTTTATTAAATTTTAAATTCATCTAAATTAATCCGTGAAATTATATCTTAAAAGTGCAGCTAGTCCGCCTAAGGCTTCTAATTGTTTTCCGCCCTCGTGTTCACTGCTTACCATGATAACTTCCCCTTTCATTTGTTCAACCATGTCCATAACTTTTTCTAAATCTTCTTGACGAACCATTTTATCTAGAACCAGTAATAGTTCCGCAGCCCCCGCATTAACTGCATTTAAAACCTGACTTTTACCATAAGCTACCGCAGAGGAAGATTTAGAAATTTCTTCCAGAACCTTGTTAACCGAGCGCATTTCCCATGCCACCCTGTTTTCAGCAGTTATTCGCTCAACAGTGCCTTTTTTTAAAACCTCCCCTATTCCTACTCTGCCACCTGTGCCCGTACTTTCTAAAATAGTTTTTTTAGCAATTTCAGGGTGTTTTTGAGATAAATATGAATGAAAATCACCTTTTACAAATCCAGGGCCGGCAATAACAATGGTTTGAACTTCTTTAAACTTTTTTAAAGCATCAACTACAGTTTCATAAAATAAAACTACATTTTTTCGCCGATCTTTCTGTTCAATACGTTTCCCAGATATGTGTCCAATTAAAGGCCCGTAATATTCTACTCCAAACTGCCGTATAAGACCCATTTCGGCAGTGTCATCTTCTAAAACAAGTATTATTGCCGATAATTTTTTTGAAGCTTCAATAGCTTGTTTTAATCTCTTTAAAGTCCATCTGGACCATTTTTCTTTTTTTATACGTATAGGAATATTCAATTTAATTTCCAGAGTGTGATGCGATCCTAAAGGAATCAAATCCTCAGGCCCTTTTTCAATGGTTCCAGTGGCCCGCAGTTTTCCTGTGTAAATGTGAAAATTCAGACTTTCTACAATTATTCCCAGATAAAAAGTTTTTTTGGTGCCCCTATCACTTCTTATTTTTTCTCCAGAAGTATCCTGAATCCTTCGAGTGGTTCTAGAGGATATTAGATCATTTTTTTCAATTATGTGAGATAAATGCCATAAATCATCTAAAGTTTCAGGAACCAACTCTATAGCCCTATTTTTCATGTCCTGATATACTACTCGCATTATTCAAACCTCATTTAGAAAATTTAATTTATATAAGATATCTATAACAATCATATATTTTTAATAATTGATTTATTTACATCCACTAAATTGAATTGTTAAAATAAA
>JAUXXK010000414.1 GCA_030681145.1 Methanobacteriaceae archaeon
TCACACTGGAACATGTAATCTCCAGGGTTCTCCTGCAAGTCCTTGTAGGTGAAGTTGTTATCCCATGAAATGTAATCCTTCTCCCATCCCCTATAATCGGCTGTGACGTATTCTTCATCCAGCTGATTACTAGGCATCCATTCACCATCAAAGCAGACATGAGATTCTCCACCGGCCAGGCCCCAACTTTTTCTTCCTTTATAAACCGCCACATCATCTATCTCGGGGTAGCCCAAACCGGCAAACTCATTTAGTAAAAAGGCCTCTTTGGTGTTCACAACCATGGTACGGTCTGATTCTTTGGCAGCATTATAAAATGTGTAAAAACGGTCCAAATCCCGGATAGGGTAGTTCACGATGATAAGGCCTTTATGTGAGAGAGATAAATCCATGGCTCTTTTTTCAATATCCTCCTCAGTTGTGTTGATGTCCTTCTCTATACGAGTGCCCTCAGTAATTATTGTTTCCGGGGCAAACTTTTTAGCTTTTTTAATAAACTTCCTGGTTTCTTCTTCCCTTTTACCGTGGAATCTGAAATCTCCAGTATAGGCCATTGATTGTTCCCCATTGTCAGCTAAAAATCCACAAGATCCCGGTAAAGAGTGGTCCACTGGTGCGGCCTGTATATTAAATTCCCCGATTTCAAAGTTTTTATATGGTTCTACCACATTAATTTCTCTCGATTTTTTAGTGTCCTTGGCATTGGCCCTTTTGTGGGTGGTATTGGAACTTTTAGTTACACTCTTTTTGGCCATTAATAGAAAATCCTGTTTATAGGTAGTGTAATTATTGAATCCTGCTATTCCGGTAATTTCCAGAGCTTTGATAATTAAAAAACTTTCTTTGGTCATGTAAAAAGGAATATCGTCTCTTATGTGGTGAAGGTATCCCATATGGTCCAGGTGGGCGTGGCTGATTAAAATACCCTGGGCTGCTGGTTTTTCATTGTAATTAATACCTGCGTGTTTTAGATAATCTTCCCGGTAGATGCCTTTTATTTTAGGTAGCAGGCCAAATTCCACTAGGTCCATGATACCATTTAATTTACGGGGCTGTAAAAATTCTGAAAAATAATCCCCTTCCTTATTAAAACTTTTTCCAAAGTCAAAGAAGAATGAATCCTTATCAGATGAGACATGTATCTTATTTCCCCCAATCTCATCTACTCCACCATAAAAATCTATTTGTGCCATGAATAATCTCCCTCATATAATGATGTTAATTTATAATTTCATTTTAGAAGTCTTTAAAAACTTATAATTTAATTCTAGCAATATTATAATATCTATATCTCTATTGGATTCAATAAATATTGGGATATAATTATATTATCTAATACATCCTAATTGGAATCTATAATTGAGTATCATAATTTTATCTCCAAAAAATCAATTATTTCTTTATTTATTAATAATATGAAATAAAATATATAATAAGTAAAAAATTATTTTATTAGCTCCCCAGTTCTTATCCCGGAGATTCACATATGCCAGAATATAAAGAAATAGTTCCAGAAGAATTTGAAGAAATAATAAATACCTGTGACCAGCAACTTGAGGAGAACCCCAATGACCCTGAAACTTGGACCAGGCGCGGAATGGCCCTTTTAGCATTAAGCCGTGCAGAAGAAGCTCTGGATAATTTTGAAAAAGCATTGGAAATCAATCCTGAATTTGACTGGGCATTACATAATATATCCCACGCACTTTTCATGTTAGGAAGATTCTACGAGGCCCGGGAGTACTTCCGCAAGTCCCTACTAAAGGACCCTGACGATGAAGTAACCTTGAATAACATGGCCTTCCTCTTATCATCCATGGGTAAGTACCAAGAAGCATTGGAAATATTTAATAAACTATTAAAAAATAATCCCCAGACCTTCAACTTATTAAAGCAAAAAGTTAGGTGTTTAATGGAGTTAGAAGAATACCCAGAAGCATTGGAAGAAATAGATTCTATTTTAACAGACAATAAACCAGACCCTGAGATTCTAACCTGGGAAGGTAATATGCTGATGGCCATGGGAGAATATGACGATGCCCGATTATCATTTGATAAGGCCCTGGAAATTGATAAAACATTACCAGAAACATGGAAATCTCTGGGAATTGTACATTATTTAATGGCAGATTATCCTGAAGCACTGGACTCTTTTAATGAATCTATACGACTTGATCCTGAAAATTACTTACCTCACCTGCTCAAAGGGAAATTATTAAGTGAGATGGGTGATTTAAAAGAATCATTAAATAGTTTTGAAAATTCCTTAAAATTAAATGACCTTAATCATGAGACATGGTTTAACAAAGGTTTAGTTCTTTTTGAGCTTAAAAATTATATAGAATCTGTGGAGGCCTATGAAAAGGCACTGGAGCTTGAAGAAAAATCTCCAGAAATATGGAACTCTTTGGCCTTATCCTTATTTGAAATGGGGCGACATAAAGAAGAGATTAAATGTTATGATAAGGCTTTAAAGTACAATCCTGCATTTTATGAAGCCTGGACCAATAAAGGAGCCACTCTGGTTACTATGAATGATGAAGTGGAAGGTTTGAAATGTTTTAATCAGGCATTGCTATTGAACCCCCAAGATATTAACGCCCTTATGAACAAGGGCAATGTCCTGATGTCAGTTGAGGACTATGAAGATGCCGCCAATTGTTTTAAACGTGTGATGGAAATAAACCCCAATATAGTCATGGCACGCATATTTTACTCCCGGGCCCTATACAGCATGGGCAAATTAGAAGAGGCACTGCAGCTGCTAAATAAAGTCACCCAAGTAAACCCTGAAATAGAATTAGGCTGGTTCTACCGAGGATTATGTCATCTAGAGAGAGGTGAAGCAGATTTAGCCTTAAGTGATTTAGATAAATCTATTGAACTGGACCCTGAAAACTCCGCAGCCTGGTTGTGGAAAGGGAAAGTACAGTTAATGTTAGATGAAGAAGATTTAGCATTAGAATCCTTTGAAAAAGCCATAAACTATGATAAAAATAATTTGTCAGCCTATTTCAACAAAGCCATGGTCCTATCTAACCATGAAGAGTTTAAAAAGGCCGTGGAATCTTATGATCATATTCTAAAATTCGAGCCAAAGAATACTAATGTTTTACTTAAAAAAGCCATTTGTCTGGGGCAGATGGAAGACTTCGAAAGTGCCATTAAAACATTGAATATCATATTAGAAGAAGATGTTGATGATTTCGACGCCCTCTATCTAAAAGCAAGTGCCCTTCGAAGGATAAATAAAACTGAAGAATCATTAAAATACTCTAAAAAAATAGTTAAATTATACCCCACCCACGCCGGGGCCTGGTACGAACTAGGTATGACCTACCAGCAACTGAAAAATCAGGTTCAGGCCATTGAATCGTTTGAAATTGCCATCTCTCTTAAAAATAATTTTGAATGGGCGCTTAACTCAATGGCAGTGAGTCAAGCCCTGAGGGGAATGTACAAGGAGGCCATAGAGACCCTGGAAAGAACCCTGGGCATTGACCCACACAATGAAGAGGCCTTGAATTTGAAAAACGATTTTTCAAAGTATGTGGAAGATGATAGTGAGAGTCAAAAAGAGGAAAATGAATAATTAATAGTAATAAATGACAATAATCACTAAATATTACCAGATAACACCAAAAGAATTAATTACTAAATTCAAATAGTAATACTATCAAAAAGTATTTATCATATTAAAATTTAAAATAATTTTTTACTTATATTAAATTGATTTTATTTTTTTCTTACTTTGAGATGGATTAATAATAATAATAATAATTAATTTTTTTTGAGTTTTATCCACCTATAATCATTTTAACCTAATTAAACCACATATAGTAATATAATTATGAGGTATGCGTAATGGAATTTTTTATAATAGTATTGATCATGGCTTTGATCATGTCATTAATTATAGTGATAAAGTCAGCGGATTTGTTCGTTGATAATTTAGTAGAAATAGGTCTTGCATTAGGCATATCTGAGATAATACTTGGTGTTACTGCATCAGCAGTTGGAACCTCGCTTCCAGAGTTTGGATCCGCTATGATAGCTATTTTAACTGGAAACCCTGAAATGGGCATTAGTGTTGCAATTGGTGCAAATATATGGAATATTGCAGGAATTTTAGGTATAACCGCATTGGTTACCGGAACAATCGCAACCCAAAAAGAGGATATAAACCGGGATGGTTTAATGACCCTTTTAACCGCCCTAATATTAACTTCATTCATGGTATTGTTTGGAGAACTGACATTTATAGTGGGGATTATCCTAATACTAATTTATATTGCATATTTTTGGATACTGGTCCGTGCACAGAAAAAAGATCGAAATACAGGTATGTCTGTATCCAAAGAACATAAAAAACCTATTAATAAAAAAAATTTATTATATGTATTAATCGGCCTAGTGGGTCTTGGTTTAGGCTGTAGGATAATAGTTTATTCTACGGTTGAGTTAGCAGAAATATTAAATATTCCTGCGGCTTTAGCCGGTATATTACTTGCATTTGGTACTACTGCACCAGAATTTTTCACAGTTTTAACATCGGCAAGGAGAGGATTGAGCCGTTTAGCAATAGGGACTGTATTGGGTAGTAATATCTTTAATTT
>JAUXXK010000263.1 GCA_030681145.1 Methanobacteriaceae archaeon
GCTTGTATTTGCGATCAAATCTTCTCCAGGATTTGGAGATGTATGGTTCGCACTCATCAAGTTCGGTTAAAATGCATTTTTTAATGGTTTGTGTGTTTAATACCGTTTGTTTATCCAATTTTTTATTAATCCGAGTATATACTTCATCAATAATATCTTTTTTCTCCTCTACAGAGTAACCTGCATCAATTGTGGCCTTTTCCACAGATTTTTTTATTTTAGAGGGGTCAAATGCTTCAGTCTCGCCTTTTCTTTTTTCTACTTTTTTCAATTCCATCACCTAATAATAATAGTAGTTTATTTGATAAACATTTATAGAAATAATTCTTGTAAAACTTGTAATATTACTTTTTTAATTTTATTATTTTATAATTTTTTAATAATTAGTGCATTCTATTAATTTTAAATTATTAGGGCATAATTAAAAAATTCCATTAGTATCAAGAGAATTTTTTAAATTAAGAATTATAAAATATAAATAAGAGTTATGAATATATATTCATTATAAGAAATTAATAATTATAGGAGGAATCTTATTTGAAAATCATAATTGCATCCACTGGAAGGGACATGCACTCTGAGGTGAGCCCCATCTTTGGAAGAAGCAGAGACTTTATCATCATAGAGATTGATGATGGAGAAATAAAAGAAAAAAACTTTATTGAAAACCCAGTAAAAAACGAAAAAAGCGCAGGGAACCTGGCTGCTGAATATTTAGCAGACAATAATGTAGACGCATTAATAACTGGAAAATTAGGAAGAGTGGCATTACATGTTCTAAAAACAGCTGGAATAAAAGTATACAAGGCCAGACCAGGGACCGTAGAAGTTAACTTAAAATCATTCCAGGAAGATAAACTTCAGGAGATAACTAATCTGCAAGGCGGATTTTAGAAATAAATGATAAATATGTCCCGACCCAGAAGAATACGGAAAATAAGCAAAACACCAAAAATCAAGTGTTTTAAACCAGATAATGATAGAACCCCTCAAGAACCAATAGAAATAACAATAGAAGAATTTGAAGCCATTCGACTCAGGGATTATCATGATATACAACAAAAAAAGTCTGCTACTATGATGGGAATATCCCAACCAACATTTCATAGAACACTATCAGTTGCCCGGAAAAAAATAGCAATGGCCCTTATTGAGGGAAAAACTATAGTTATAACTGGAGATGATTTTATCACCGAAAAAATGAGTTATAAATGCAATAAATGCAATTTCGAATGGAATAGTCCAGGAAAAGATTATAATAAATGTCCAGATTGTAAATCAGAGGATATTAAAATGATAAAGGAATTAAAAGATGAAAAAGAAGCACCAATCAGCGAAAGAAAATCCTTTGGTGGACCCGGCTTAGGTGCCGGCCCCCCAAGAGTATGCAAATGTCCTGAATGCGGATATGAATCTTCTAAGACTCGAGGAATTCCTTGCAGAAACACCAAGTGTCCTGAATGTGAAACACCACTTTGTGGTTCCAATTAAATGGTGATAAAATTGACCTTTATTGAAATAAAACATATTACCAAATCATTTAATGAAAGTCCAATATTAAATGACATAAACCTAAAAATAGACGAAGGATCTGTTCTGGGAGTTCTGGGAAAAAGTGGATCTGGAAAATCAGTATTTATAAATATGTTACGTGGAATGAAGGGTTACCAACCCGACCATGGCCAAATTATATACCATATCGCAATATGCCCTCAATGTTTAAGGGTTGAACCGCCATCCATGGAAGGTAAAACATGTGAATGTGGTAGCCACTTTAAAGCAGAAACCGTGGACTTTTGGAATGCCGATAGAAGGCTCTTTGCAGCTATTCGCCGTAGAATATCTATTATGCTCCAGAGGACCTTTGGACTATATGAAGACGATACTGTTATTGATAACATATTAAAGGCTATAGGGACATCTGATGATGAATCCACATATAAGGCTATTGACCTTCTAGAAATGGCACATATGACTCATCGTATAACGCATATAGCTCGTGATTTAAGTGGTGGGGAAAAACAAAGAGTCGTTCTAGCCAGACAAATGGCTAAAGAACCCATGATTTTCTTGGCAGACGAACCTACCGGGACCTTAGATCCACAAACAGCAGAATCATTACACCAAGCTTTACTGGAAGGTGTAAAAAATAAGGGCCAAACCATGGTAATTTCATCCCACTGGCCAGAAGTGATGAATAAATTATCAGATTACGTCATATGGATAGAAAATGGTCAAATAATCCATGAAGGCAGCCCAAAAATCGTGGTAGAAAAATTCATGGCTACTGTACCACTACCTGAGAAAAAAACAATTAATGCCAGTAATGAGAAAATAATCAAATTAGAAGATGTTAAAAAACATTTTTACTCTATTGAAAGAGGCGTGGTAAAATCAGTGGATGGTGTCGACCTCCAGGTAAAAGAAGGAGAAATAACAAGTATTGTAGGCCTCAGTGGCGCTGGTAAAACCACTCTTTCTAGGTTAATATGTGGACTTACAGATCCAAGCACTGGAAAAATCACGGTTAAGCTGGGTGAAAAATGGATAGATATGACTCAAAGAGGTCCTTTGGGAAGAGGGAGAGTGACGCCATATATCGGATTACTTCACCAGGAGTACAGCTTATATCCTCATAAAAATGTTATACAGAATCTTACAGACTCCATTAGTCTGGAGTTACCTGCAGAGTTTGGTAAGATTAAGGCATTACATGTTTTAAATGCAGTGGGCTTCCCAGAAGATTATGCCCAGAGCATGCTTACCAAATATCCAGATGAGCTTAGTGGAGGAGAACGCCATAGGGTGGCACTGGCCCAAGTGCTTATTAAGGAACCAAAGATAGTGATACTTGATGAACCTACAGGCACCATGGACCCTATTACTCGTGTTCAGCTTACAGATTCAATTATTCGGGCCAGGGAAGAACTAAACCAGACATTTTTGATCATATCTCATGACATGGACTTTGTTCTGGATGTTTGTGATGTTGCATCATTAATGAGGGGTGGGAAAATCCTAAAAACTGGTAAACCCGAAGACATTGTAAAAGATTTAACTACACATGAGAAAGAAAAAATGATGAAAGGTGATTTAATTGGGTAAAATAACTTTAATGGTCATGGCTGTGGCCGCCGTATTATTTGTTATATGGAAAAATCCAGTTAAAAAATATTAATTTTCGCCAGAGGGGGTAAATAATCCCCCTCCCTCATATAATAATATTAAAACTCTAAAAAAAAGTTAAAATTAATAATTTGAGTATAAAGTAATAAAATTATATCCTCCAATCTACTGTTTTAATACTAATGGCCATAATTTAACTTTATATTAATAATCCCCAACTCGTAATTCTACTACTTAAATCAATTTTTTTTATAAATATACCCATATTTTCCAATAAAAACACGACTTTTTTATAAATATTTACTAAATTCGTGCTCTCTTAGTTGAAAATCAAACCATATACCTATATATTCTACAAAAATCAAATTATTAGTTACCCACGAAATAATACTTTTTATTCAATTAATGGTTAAAAACCAGTGATTTGAATTTAAGTCGGTTTCGTTGGGCTGGAGGAGGTATAATCTCGCGAAAAATGCAGATAGCAATTGTAATAGCAATATGCATCGCTTTTTCTTGTTCCAGTATAATATATGCCGAAGACACCCAACAACCAGTAATAAACAACAATACCACTGATGAACCTGTTTTAAATAACAGTATAGTCAGTAATGAAAACTCGACAAATAAAAGAATAGAATACGCTGTCGATAGCGCTAATAACAACAAGAACGATTCTATCGAACTTGAAGAAGCAGGTGTTGATAATACAACTCAATACCAAAATTCAACCAACTCCCTAAATATAAATAACTCTGCAAAAGAAGAGATAAAAGCAGCAGGAACCACGACTAGTAAATATTCAACGACTTACGACCTTCAAAGCATTAAAGATGCATCAACAAGGGTCAAAAACTTCATCGAAAAATACAATAAATTACCTATCTATGTAATTATCTCGAATAATAAAATAACCATGAGCGAATTCCTTTATTTGCTGGTTAAAGGAACAGTTCAAATTAACAGTGGTAAAAACACTAAAATTACTCTTAAATCCATGTCTGCTGCATTGAAACCCAGCGATAATGCAAAAGTAGGAGTTCTCTATAAATCAGCATACATAACCCTGGCCAATAATATCATTAAATATATGGATAAATATGGTCGAGCACCAAATTACGCAAGTAGTTCTCTAGGTACAATTCAATACCAAAAATTGATTTACACCATGTCAAAAATCGTGAATTTCCAGAAAACGAGAAGATATCTACCAAATTATGTTTCAGTTCCCAATATCAAAGTTACAAGTACCAGTAGCGGCGGTACTAACAATAATGAGATTGGAGCCAATAAAGTGAACGACGCATATAATGGAGAGATTCTTGCCAATTTCTTGAAGTCCACAAAAAATTGTCAGGTAACCAACAGCCGGATTACTGCATTAGCTTCTTCATTAACCAAAGGATTGAGCACCCAATGGGAAAAATCAGAAGCTATCTTTAATTGGGTAAGAAACAACCTCAATTACAGTTATTACTACAATACTAAATACGGATCAGTAAAAACTCTAGAATTGAAAAAAGGTAATTGCGTAGATCATAGCCATTTATTAATTGCCCTGGCCCGGGCTGCAAAAATCCAAGCACGATATGTGCATGGAACATGCGTATTTAATAGTGGATCAACTTATGGACACGTTTGGGCCCAGCTCTATGTGAATGGAGTATGGTACGCGGCAGATGCCATTAGCTATAATAACAAATTAGGTGTAATCAAAAACTGGAACACATCTTCTGTTATTATTAAAGGTAAATATGCAGAGCTACCTTTCTAATTAAAGAAAAAGCGAACATTAACCTTTTTTATTTTTTTTTTAAAAAAATTCCAGAAAAAATTTCTATTTTTACAAAAATTAAGGAATCTATTAATCACTATTTTTATTTATCGAATTAAGGAATCTATTAATCATTGAAAAAATACTATTTTTACTTAACTTTATTATACAATAAGGATATTTACTTAAATTAATTTAATATTGACCTCAGGCTTAAAGTCATTAATAAATGGTTAAATAATAATCATATTAAATATAATAATTGATTAAAATGAGTTTCACCAACCCTCTCGTTAAGAACATCAGTCCTTGGAAAAGAAATCTGCTTATAATAATGCGTGTTTTAATCCTTATACTTGGTATTAGTATTGTCATTTTTGGAGTGGGCGGGACCAAGGTATTTGGTATTATGGCTCTGTTGGCCCTGACTATCATTTACCTACCCACCCTTTTAAACAAAAATCACTTGCAATTGATACCAGTGGAAGTGGAGATAATGTTTTTACTGGTTGTTATCATGGAATACGTCCTAGGAAATACTTTTGGTCTTTACGGGCGGATACCTCATTATGACAGCTTCATGCACTTTACAATCCCTATGATGGTATCTCTTATTGGTATGATGTTCATGTACACTGCTTATATTTACGGCCGGATTAAAACCCGTTTATTAATCATGGCTTTTTTAATAATTTTAATAACCATTGGAATTGGAGGAATACTGGAGATGGTGGAGTATTTCTATGACCAGTTTCTCTACACCCATATCTCCCATGTAATGCCAACCGGCCTGACTCAAGGATCACCCACCCAGAACCCATTGGACGATACCATGACGGATCTATTTACCGATGCTATTGGTGGAATAATAGGGGCTTTTATTGGAGTTTTTTTAATTAAGCGAGCTGAAAAAAAAGGCCAGTGCATGGAATGGGTGGATCAATTTGCCAGACTGGAAGGGTTTAAAGATGACCCGGATACTGACGAATTGGCCGATGATAAGGAATAAAACTTTAAAATATTATTAAAGTCCGTGATTAAGACTCGAATAATATTAAAAAAAATTACTTAAGCCACTGATTAAGACTCGAATAATTATCATCTGATTTAGATTTTTTTATAACTGGATAATTATTAAGAGATTCTTTTAAATCTTTTTTAGCCAATTCAATCTCATTAAAAGAAGAACTTTTAAGATTCTTGGATACTGCCTGTTGAGTAATTCCTACCTCATAAGCTACCTTAGATTGGTTATTATTTTTCTCATAACTTTTTACAATATCTCTTTTCATGGCAGACCAATTCATCTTAATCTTTAAAATATAATTCATCTGCCACATTACACAAGGATCATGAGGAGAATCTGTGCCAATATTAAAATAAAGACCTGCTTTTTTAAGGCCATCTAATAGTTCCCTAGATAAATTAAAAACTTCACCGTCCATACGGCAGATATCGTGGTAGCCGTAGCTGTTTAGTTTGCCTAGGGATACTGCGAATATGGGTTTATATGGGTAAATTGAGGCTTGGATATGATCAATTATTTTATAAATATTTTTAATTGATAATAAAAGAGCAGATATTTCACTAAAACCAGTTATCTTTAAATCTAAATAGATATCTTTTTTATATTTGCGGTTAATATCATGACAGATATTATGCAGTACTGAGTGGAAAGCCTCTTTATCATTAATTTGGTCAGGGTTTATCACCTCAACTTGTATAAGATATGGCCAGTTTTTCATGTATTTAATTTATATTTATTCATATTTAACAACTTTGATAGTTGTAAATGGATGGCACCAGTAATTCTAATTTTTGCTTACAACTTTTTTAGTTGTATAATGTTTTAGAATAAAAATTTATGGTTGTATTTAAATGATAACCGAATTAAAATCTAGGGAAAATCAATACAAATTGGTTTTTGCAATGTGAAATAGTACAATAAAAGAAAATATCATATAAAAATAGTTATATCTGCATAATTACTATAATAAATTGATATTTCAATAATCACTTAACAGCTATTGATGATACTATGAAAATCTCACCAGAAAACATTGAATTAATAGAGAAAATAAAAAATTACAGATCAGATAAGCATAAATTGGAAATAATTGCATTTAAAAATGATATTCTTGCAAAGCAAAACCAAGAATTAAAAAGTGCATTAAAACAGTTAAAATCTGATAACATTGATCGAAACAAGCTGTTAGATGATATTAAAAACCTCAAGGAAAAAAATAAAAAATTAAAAGTTGATATTAAAAAATCCCAGGAAAAATATGAATTTTTAATTACCTCCCCTAAATCGACCGGTTCGGTTTACGGCGAAATAAAAAATAATCTAAAAAATGCTAAAAAGGAAGTTTTAGTTTGCTCACCATGGATTACTTATTTACTGGATGAATTTGAGGGTCTCAAAAAAGATATAAATATAAAAGTAATCACTACTTTCAGATCCGAAGATATAGAGCACGGCATAACAGATATTGATAAAATACGTGTTTTAAAAAAGATGGGATCTGAAATAAGATACAATAATAATTTACATGCCAAAATAATAATTATCGATTCAAAAGTTTCAATTATTTCCTCGGCTAATATGACCAACAAAGGTATGAGAATTAATTATGAAGCGGGAGTTTTAGTTAAAGATCAAAATGAAATAAAAAAGGCTATTGAATTTTTTAATGGGGTTTGGAAAGTTAGTCAACCATTGAATGACGACGTTATATCTGAGTATGGAGAATAAAAATGAGCAAATCATCAATGGATATTTCCAATACCATTTCTCAAATTAGGACATTTATTGATATTAAAAAAGAGCCTAATGTTATAAAAGGAAACATAATATACAAGTCAAATACAAAAAATGTAATTAAAATTGATCTATCTAAGAAACTTTATTTAAATAAAAATTACCCGGTAATGGTAAATGAATCACCGGGATTAGTTCTAGAATCCGAATATGAGATTATTACATTAGAAATAGATTCTTTTGATACTTTTTTTGAAAATCAAGAGGTTGAAGTGGATATTAGTCCATTTAGTATTATTTTTAATTGGTTAGAAAAAACAATAGATAAAATCGAGAATGATGATTTAACAAGCAGAAATAAACAAATTTTGAATTTATTAAATGGTTTAGGAAACACCACTTATAGTAATTCAGAAATTAATTTTTTCTCGAAAAGCCTTAATAACGGACAACAAGTATCTGTTAACAAGGCTGTTAATGCTAATGATTTTCATTTGATTATTGGACCTCCGGGCACTGGAAAAACTTTTGTTATTCAAGAGTTGATTTATCAAATGTATAGATTGAATAAACAAGTTTTGATTACTGCTTGGACAAATATAGCCGTTGATAATATTTTAGGGAAAATCAAAGATATTCCTGAGAGTAATATTCTAAGGATAGGATCTAAAAAGGAGATTAGCCCTGAAAATATGAAATATACTTTATTTGAAAGGAGAAAAGAACATCCCGACTGGGAAGAAATTGAAGACATTAAAAAGGAAATTTCAAATCAACGAAAAGAACTGGGTAAATTATACAAGTCTTTATCACCAATCAATGAAGACATTGGCAAACTTTATGATCAAAAAAGACGTTATTCTCTTATCAATAAAAATGTTAAAGACAATATAAATGAATTTAAGTCATTAATAAATAATTTTAAGGTTAATGAGGTTAAAAAAGATCCAAAATTGATAAATATTGAAGAAAAGATAAATTTCCATGATTTAAAAGCAGAAGAATATATGTATCTTGTGGAAATGAATTTAAGCCTTGATAAACTTGAAAAATCGCTTCCAAATAATGATGAATTTTATTTATTGGAATCTGACTTGAAAAAATTAAAGGCAAAAGGTATGGTTAAAAAGATTACCTCAATTTTTAATAAAAGCGGTTTTGAAGAATATAAAGCCGATTTAAATCAAAAAGAATTTAATTATGATGATATGGTTAGTAAATTTAACAGCTACTGGGATTTTAAAGATAAATTGGATGAAAAACAGGGCACTACATATCCTGAAGAACCTGGTCAACCTGATGAAGATGCTCTGGAGAATAGTTTAGTTTCCCTCGAGATGCTAGAAGAACTTATTCCTTTAAAAAAGAAATATATAAACCTTGAATATAAAAATGAAGCTAATTTTATTCTTTTTGAATCTTATAAAATATATATTGAATCTTTAGAAAAAAAATATGCATTATTACTCGGAGAATACGAAACTCTTAATGAAAAGATTTCATTAAAATCTAATGAAAAGAACAGTGTTTTAAATCTAATAGACAATACTGAAAACACTATTTCAAATTTAAAAACTATTGAAAGGAACAATACGAAAAAAATTGATAATGATATATTCAAAAAATCCAGATTAATTTTTTCTACGGTAATTTCATCTGCAAATCCATTAATGAGTGAATATTCTTTTGATGTGATGATAATGGATGAAGCAAGTCAGGTTGCCAGTTACATGGCACTCATCCCACTATTGAAATGTAGTAAATTCATTTTAGTCGGTGATGATAAACAATTGCAGCCTATTGAAGAATCAGAGTTAAATGAAATGCATAATAAATCAATATTTAATAATTTAAAGGAAAAATATCCTGATTCTTGTACTTTTCTCAATACCCAGTACCGTATGAATGGCCATATTTCTAATTTAGCCAGTGAATTGTTTTATGGAAATAAATTGAAAACTCATCCTCCCATTAGCAACCAGTTAATTGATTGCAATTTAAAGGAAAATATTGAGCATATAATAAATCCATTGTCCCCCATTACATTTTTAGATACTACAAAAATTGATATTTATGAAGATGGTATTGGTAAAGGTTGTAAAAACACTAAAGAAGCAATCATAGTTAATAATATTGTATCGTATCTCATAGAAAGTGGGATTGATCAAAAAGAAATTGGAGTATTATCTCCGTATGCAAAGCAAAAAGATAAAATTAGAGACATTTTAGAATATGATGTGGAAGTAGATACAGTCTATCGTTTCCAGGGAAGAGAAAAAGATATCATAATTATTAGTTTTTGCAAAAGCAAGCTAGGAAGACTAAATGAGTATGTTAAAAAATTTATAGGCAAACCATCTCAAATAAACGTAGCCATTACCCGTGCCAAGAAAAAATTAATTTTAGTGGGAAATTTAAAAAATTTAAAGGGTGTTGGAATTTTAAATGACATGGTTGAAAGTATGGGGGATGATTTTATCCTCCAATGCACGGATAGTCATCTAAAAGATCTGGAAGTTGAATTTGAATATTTAGATAACTAATAGTTTATTTAATCTTTAATTAATCAAAAAATAAAAAAAATAAGTTATTTATTTAGATCTATTTTTCCATTGGACTCTCTTAAGATACCTTTATTAATCATATCTTCCATCACACCAAGAATACGATTCAATGTCTTCTTACTGGTAGTTTTAAACCCAAATAACCTTGAAGTTTTAATTACCAGTTCCTTTTTAATTACAGATGATTCAAAATCAAGAACCATTTTAATGGCCTCTTCAATTTCTTCTGCAGAAATAAAGGTAATATCGGGTTTATAAATTCTTTCACGAACCGGTATCTGTGAAGTGTCGTTTAAGAGCAAGAAGTCACCACTGCGGCGTATATTTCCATTGTTTTCGGCCATTTCAATAGCACTGGATATGATGTTGCGTACCTTATTACCAGCCCTTCTGAGTCCACACCCTTCTCTTATTCTTCTTATGACCTCTTCAAAGTGTATAGGTCCTTCGATGGATACAATTTCACTCACCACAGTAGATACTACTGGAGTAGGACTTTTATAGAGATCTTCAGATGTTTTAAGGGTGTTAGATTCATAAGCCTGGTAAGGTATGAGTTTATCCTCTACTTTAGGAGGTGATGGTTTTTTAGCCTCAGGTCGGGAAATTACATCAGATGAGGAGGTAGTATCTTCTTCCGAATGCATATCATCAGAAATTTCACCTTCTTCAGATGAAAGTTCTTCCAAAGTGCCCATTTCATCATTAAATTCTGCTTCATCCATCTTAGAAATCGCTAAATCATCTTCATCCAATTCATTATCACCATCAATAATAGAAATCGCTGAATCTTCATCAATATTTTGGGTATCTGTTAGTTGAACTATATCTTCAGAAGGATCTTCCTCAATTTCCACATTGTCTTCTGTTTCAAGTTTTTCAGCTTCGCTTAAGGCCTGAGATTCTATCTCCAAAACTCCTATAGAGTTTAATAATTTTTTCTGAGTTTCTTCTCGGTTACGGTACCAGTCAGTTGACCATACATGGATGATTTTCCATCCCAGTCCTTCAAGAACCTGTTCACGGAGCCTATCCCTGTCCCTGGCTACTGAGGAACTATGATACATTGCACCATCACATTCAATTCCTACCATGTATCGGCCCGGATTTTCTGGGTCTATGATTCCCATATCCACCCGGAACCCTGCACATCCTATGCTTCGTTCTACTTCCAGGCCGTGTTCAACTAGGAATTGGTAAACGGATTCCTCAAATGGGCTCATAATTTCATCATTATGGGCTGATTCTAAACTTAAACTACCTGTTTCGGCGTACTGCAAGAATGTTTTAAGGGCTTTAACACCGAAAGGAGTTCCCCCAGATACATGTAAATCCATGGATCGGAAATTGGAAAAGGCCACACATTTTTCCCGGGCCCTGGTTATGAGCACATTTAAACGACGTTCTCCGCCTTCTTGATTGAGTGGGCCGAAATTAAGTGATATTTTCTGGTTTTCGTCAAACCCGTAACCAATGCTTATGAATATCACATCTCTTTCATCACCCTGAATGGTTTCCAGATTTTTAACAAAGAAATGCTCATCAGCGTCTTCCCTGAAGTATTTTTCCATGCGGGGATGTTCTTTTCTCATCCTTTCTAGTTCTTCTAGGATAGCGTTCATCTGAGCCACAGAGAAGGTACCCACACCCAGGCTCTTAGTTCCCTTGTACTTTTTGAAGTGGTTGAATATTTCCTTGACTACTTCTTTAGCTTCCAGTGGATTAAATGATCCTCTACCACGTTCATAAACGGTTTCTGGTAAGTAATTATGTTTTAATCCTAGTTCTTCACTTTCATGGCAAGGTGAGGGGTAAACTAATAAGTAATTATCATAAAATTCTTGGTTAGATACTGCAATCAATGATTCGTGCCGGCTACGGTAATGCCATCTTAACATCTTAACCTGAAAGCTTCGCTTACATAAATGAAGTATACTTTCCATATCCGCAGCTCTAGCCACTTCTTCAGTTTCTTCCTCAGATATAATCATCTGATCAAAGAAAGAGGTAGGTGGTAGCTGGTTGGTGTCCCCCATAACCACAGAGGTTTTTCCTCTTAAAAAAGCACCCAATGCATCTTCGGGTTTAACCTGGGAGGCCTCATCAAAGATAACCACATCAAATTCCAGTTTAGGGTTGGAAGGGTCTAAATACTGGGCAATAGATAAGGGACTCATCATGAAACAAGGTTTAATCTGAGTCACCAGACCTCCGGTTTTTGCCAGTAATTTTCTTAAAGGCAGATGACCTCTTTTACGTGTAAATTCCCCACTGAGTACACTTGCCTCAGAATTAGGAGCAGCCCCTCCAAATACTTGGGGCATCTCTTTATTTAGTTTATTAAATAATCGTTTACGGTTTAATTCAATAATTTTAGAGTCCAGTTCCTGGAACTCAGTAATACGTCCCTGGTGTAAATCTCCAATGAACGTGTAAAGTATTGATATTTCATTGAAAGCCCGGGTAAGTAAACTATCTGCCAGGTTACCCTCCATGACATCTTTTACATCATCCAGAATTATTACCCCTGATTCTACTGATGGTATAAATGGAGCGGCTTTAGTTTTCATACAGAGCTTTTTCTTCTCTAAATACTGGGACCATAAAGCAAGTATGCTGAGGTTATCCTGCCATAACCTGAGTCTGGTTTTCCATTGACTAAATGATACCAGTTGAGGTTCTTTGTTAAATATAATGTGGCTATGGGTATTAAGAGTTGATTTGAGTTTTTCCAGTGCCTGAGAGAAATAGTCATTTTCAGCCAGAAGCTCATTTTCCAGACGCATTATCTCCGCTTTATCTATGCCCTGGGCCACTAATTCCATGGTTTTTTCAGTTATGATTTTTTCATTAACCAGTTTACGGAAGTCAATCACCCACCGGGCGGTGGCAGTTAAGTCCTTAACTGATGAGGTTTCCAGATCCCACTGGGAACCGAAGAATTTACGGGCCACTTCTTCATAGTCCTGTAACTGATTTTTAAGATTAATAAAATCTTTAAGTGATTCTAGATCCTGTATGATTTCATAATCATTCTGTGGTGGGTTTTCCAAGTATATTGAATCAATCTCATTTTTTATTTTTCTATACTTACCACTTAAGAATTTGATTTTGCTGGAGGACTGTTCCAAGTACTCTCTTAATAATACATCCAGATCCTTTTCCAGGACTGAATCATGGAATCTTTCTAATATTTTCACATTAGTTTGGAGTTTCTCCAGTTTCTCCAGTAAGAGATAAGCATCGTTTTCATGTTCATCCCAAACCGGTGAATTCAAGATTTTTAAATCGATAGGTCTTGAATCAGCCAGTATCTGTGAGGCTAATATTGTTTTATCCACTTCCAGGAAGTTTTTAGATGGCTTAATACCATAGGCATCTTCCAGTTCACGGGCTTTTTTACGGAATAATTCCAGATTCTCCAGTGTCTGTATAATCTGTTGTTCAATCTCCCTCATGGTCGGAGGTAGGATCATACCCGGATCGGTTCCAGACCATGGGTTTTCAGCTAGTGGTGGTAGAAGTTGGGATAGTTTTGCTAGGTTTTCCAGTTCTATGATGGATTCTTCCCATTGTTCCGGGGTGATATCCTCTGGTGATGGTATCCTGACTAATGGTATTTCATCAAATTTCTTCTCGGCCATCTCCTTCATACCAAATAGTTGGAATGGGGATAGCCTTATTTTGTATAGGGGCTGATGTAGTGCTCGATTATATTCATTTAGCTGTTTTCTGAGTGTTTCAAGCCTGTTTAGTTGTCTGCCTATATCAAGTTTATCTTCATGTATTTCCTTAAGAGAACTTTCCAGATCTTGCAAGACATCTTTTTTACGGGCCTTGTGGGAGTGCAACTCTAAACAGAATTTGCCTAATCCTATACGATCCAATCTATTTTTAACCACTTCCAGTGCAGCCATTTTTTCACTGACAAATAGTATGGTTTTACCACTGGCCATTAACTCAGCTATAAGATTTACAATGGTCTGGGACTTACCAGTACCCGGTGGTCCCTCCACCACCAAATTAGATCCTGCCTTCACATCTTCAATGGCTGCAATTTGTGATGAATCAGCGTCCATGACATGATATACATCTTGGTAGCGGAGTTTTTCATCAACCTCGCTTTCCATGAAGTTAGAGCGTTGGCTGGCTAGGTCTGGATTGAAAATGGCCTCAATTAATGGTTTTTCTGTTATATCTATTGTTTCTTGGTAAGTTGCCGGGTCAAGGTCCCGGTACATTACAAATTTGGTGAAGGAGAAGAATCCTAACTGTATCTGGTCGTGGACTTTCCATCCTTTCATAGACCTAACAGCCTTTTTAACCTTTTTTAAGTATTTATTTATGTCATCAGCATGGATAGGCATACTGAATTCAGGCAATTCCATGTCCTGTTCTTTGAGTTTGGCCTGGAGAGATATATTGGTGAGAATATCGTTGCCGTCCCAGTGAATTGAAAATGACATACCCACTTTTCTCCTTTCCAGGATGACAGGTATTAGTACTAGGGGTGCCTTGCGTATGTCTGGTACGTGGGGTTCGTCCCATTCCAGGAATCCTAATGCCAGGTATAATATATTGTAACCCTGCTCCTGGAGCATGGTGCGGGCCCGCTGGTTTATGTAGAAGAGTCTTCGCTGGAGCTCTGGGGGTGTTAATTCTGTTTCCAGAAATCTGTTTTTTTGTTCCTCAACAGTTTCTTCATCAACCGTGGGAAATTCCCATAGCTCGGAATCTTTTTCAACTTCTTCTTCAGAACCCACCTCAATCTGAGCAATCTTTATATTCTCCATTTTAGATTCAGATTTGATATTAGTAGAATCATCATTAGTATTAATTTTATCATCAATGACTTCTTCTACTACTATTTCTACTTCTTCCTGCTTTTTTTCATCTCTTTGAGGAAGAAACTGCATTTTTTTCTCATTTAAAACCAGATAATCGTAAATGTGAGAGGGAGAATCATTTACCACTTCAATGGTTCGGGATCTAGGTCTGAAATTTAAAAGCTGATTACGCATACTCAAATCAAGTAATTTCCGCCTTAGACTCTTAAATTCTTTTTGAATAGATTTCTTGGCTTTGGATCCCATATTTTCCCTCTAATTTATCCTATTATCCGTGGTGAATTTACGGTGAAATTATTTAAATCACAGTATAATAACCCATAAATGATAATTTAATATTTTTATTTTAAGTGTTTAGGACTTTATAAATTATACCATTATAGCTTAGTTGTTATTTAATAAATTTATAAGCATATTCTAAGTGAAATTTGATTCTATTTTATAATATAATTTTTAAGATACTTTAATTATTAGATTATAATTGTATTTTGTTTTTAAATTATAACACTTATCTAATAAATATTTTGAGTATTAATAATGCATAAATCTTTCTTTGGGTTGATTTGTATTAGAATAAATGAAAATAATTTATTTTGTAGAAATTCTTATAAAAAATATAGTGAAATTAAATCTCATCATACTTTCTTTTATAAAAAATATAGGTATAGTGAAATCAAATCTCATCATGCATCCGTGATAATATAAGGGCCAAAGTAACAATATCCATCCGATTGTGCTCTACTATAGGCACTAGTGGCCCAATATTACCTGTTTTTTGATAGGTTTTATAATAACCGGGAATCTTACTACCTGGAACATCTTCGCTTCTTTCAATATCAAACAAATGTTCTTCAATTGTTGTAAGTTGACAATTGGGTAAATTATTCCTCCACATCCTTCTGGAAAAATGCAGCAAATCAAAGTGTGGTCGGTTTAAATCATTATTTATGGAAAAATGTCTTAAACGATTTTTGATAAAGGGTAAATCAAAAGTAACACCATTAAATGATACAAAAGCAGTTTCTTTATCGACTTGCGAGGTTAAACCAGATAGTACTGCGGGTTCCTCACTAAAATCTCTTAAAAGGTATTGGCGCACTTCTATCTCATCTTCTTCTATGGTGGCCTCCCCCATCAGTATCACCGGTACATTGGATAAACCCATGGTTTCAATATCTAAAAAGATAAAGTGTTCTGGCTTTTTAAATCCAGCACATTCCAAAACTCTTTTGTGAGAGGCAGGATAACGGTTTTTTACTAAATCAATGATGTCACAGGAGTCCCCATTGCACATCCGATCCAGGAATATTTGGGCCTTATCACCAAAACGAGGGTGTTCAATTAGATCATCAATAGTCTGGTAGCCCTGTTTCTTTAAGCGATCAGCGGTACAGTCACCAATCCCGGGTAATAATTTAAAATCACATTTAATAGATTTTTCCACTTTACTGTCAGATTTGAGGTTGAAATTTATTTTCTCACGGTGCGTAATCTGTAATGTTTTTCCGTGGGGTGTTTCAATCTCTTCACCGCCCAGTTCATCCAGGGTGGAGTCCTCATACTGAGCCAGTAACTTAGCCTTTAGCCGTTCAATAGGGTCACTAATTTCAGATAGGGAATCTGTTAAATACTCTTCATGTTCCTGCTTTTTCATAGTAATCCTTATTTATTATTTATCTGATTAAATAGAAGATATAATGTATTAATTCATCATAATAAGAAAATTATTATAAACATCCCACACTACAAAATTCAATCATATTATATCTTATCTTATTTTTTTATTCATTATAAGTAGTTTTAGAGAGCATATGAGAGATAATAATTAAATCCATTTATCGAAAAAACTAAAAAAACAACCACTAAAGGAGTTTACGTAGATTATCCGAGGCCTCTGCATGGTCGGGGTTCAAGCTGAGGGCTTTACTATAAAACTGTATGGCTCCCTGAATATCTTGCTGGGCCTGTAATATTACTCCCAGTAAATACCATGCCTGGTCATTTTCAGGTTTAGAGCTAATAATATCACTGAGAAAATGCTTAGCCTCTAAATATTCTCCATTGTTATAGAGAGATGTTGCGAGATTAAAGATTAATTTATGATTTTTCTTATCCAACTCATATGCCTGTTGATAGTACAACAAGGCCATTTTATGATTTCCCAATTGTTCCAGGGTTCTGGCCTTGTACTGTAAAATATGGGGGTCGTGTGGTTTAATTTCTAGTGCCTTATCAAAGAAGGATAATGCCTCATCTATTTTGTGGTTTTCAAATAATTCCACACCCCGTTCCTGTAGCTTATCCAGTGCTTCAAATTCAACATAGGCTTCAGCACCAGCCATAGATTTCTGGGGTTGGACATTGTTTTCTGTGGGAATATCATGAATTATTTCAGGAGTTTTACCGGATTCCATGGCCTGCATCATCTTTTTTAGAATATATGTGGTGGCATCCTTGTGCAGCGGCCTGTTCTCGTTACCACATTTTGGTGAGTAAATGCATGAGGGACAGCCCTCTTTACACTGGCAATCTTCCACTAATGACCTTGTGGATGCTACCAGTTCTTCAAATACTTCAGTGGCCTTCTCAGCCAGGCCAATGCCTCCTTCATAAGCATCATAGATAAATATAGTGGGTTCTTGTGTGTCTGGATGATAAGGGGTGGAGAGTCCTCCGATATCAAACCGGTCGCACATAACATGTAATGGGAACAATGCAATAAGGGCGTGTTCAGTCCCGTGCAGCCCCCCAGCAAATATTTCATCACCTTCAAATTTAGCCTCCAACTCTTCTTTGAGTGAGGAGGGTAGGGTAAACCAGACTCCGCGGGTTCTGAATTTAAGTGGGGCCAAATCCAGAGGATAGGTGCCTAGTACCTTACGGTAATTCATAATCTTATATTTATAGAAGTCCTCGGAAACTTCCACTTCTCCGTAATTTACTTTTAAACCACCAATGTCTCGGCGATCTATTTTTTGGGTGATTTTAACATCAACATTTTTAAGAACTTGGGTGTGATAATCCACATTTCTTTTGGCCACATTTATATACCTTTTTTTACTATCAAATGTCTCCACGGTATAGGTTTCCCCTTGGTTTATGAGTACCGCACCTTCATGCGCCTCCCGGTAAGCGTGGGAGCGCTCCATCTTCTCCATGAGTCTTCCGCTGTGCATCACTTTAAATATATCCGAAGATATCTGGTCCAGACCATGCTTAAATGCGGGGTTGTCATTGGAGTTGTAAATCCACTGTCTTGGTGTTTGTCTGATAGTGCCATCTCTTACCAGTTGTTTTATTATAGAATCATCACCCCCAAAATATTCTTCTAGATCATCACGGGTAAGTGGCAGTTCATTTGCCGCACACAATAGATGTCCTTGGGTGATGTGAGGATTTTGAAGGTCAATTATGGCGTTTTCGTGTGGTTTATCAAATAAAAAGCGGGGGTTAATCATGAAATATTGATCCAGTGGATTTTGAAATGCAATTAAAACCACTAGTGAATCGTTATGTTTTCGGCCTGATCTTCCGGCTTGCTGCCAGATAGAAATCATGGTTCCGGGGTATCCTGATATAATCACTGCATCCAAAGTACCTATATTGATTCCAAGCTCCAGTGCATTGGTTGTGGTAACTCCTACCAGTTCTCCTGTTCTGAGTTTATGTTCTATGCCTCGCCTTTCCTCTGCCAGGTACCCCGCCCGGTAGGCAGTTATTTTTCCAGCCATCTTAGGTTTAGTCATGGCAATCTGGCCCTTGGACCACATAGCAATAAGTTCAGCCATCTTCCGGGAAACCGTAAAACACAACGTCTGCAAGTTCTGTATAATAAAAAATAAGAACAGATTCATGGTTTCCTGGTGAGCAGAAAGATCATTTTTCTTTTTATAGGGGTTGTATAAGACGAAGTGTTTCTCCCCACTGGGTGATGTGTCATTAGAGATTAAACTAAAGGGTTTTCCAATTAGCTTTTCACTGAACTCCTTGGGGTTGGCCAATGTGGCCGAAGACAAAATAAACTGAGGATCAGATCCGTAATGACGGCAGATTCTCCTTAATCTCCTGATGAGAAATGCAACATTAGAACCAAATACTCCCCGGTACTGATGGGCCTCATCAATAACCACAAATTTCAGGTTTTTATAAAATTTCTCCCACTGGTGGTGCCAGTATAGGATAAGGTGTAATTCATAGGGATTGGTTAAAATTAAGCGGGAATTTTTCTTTATCCATGGCCTTTCACTTTTAGGAGTGTCTCCATCATATATGTTAGGGGTGAGTTTAAGTCCCAGGTCTTCTTGCAGTTTCTTAATAATTTGCAGCTGGTCGTTGGCCAAAGCCTTAGCAGGATAAATGTAAAGGGCGGTGGCGTCTTCATCATAAGTCAACTGTTCCATTATAGGTAAGTTAAAAGCCATAGTCTTACCAGATGCAGTGGGAGTTGTTATTAATACGTTTTCCCCGTTTCGGACGTGGTGAAATGATTGGGCCTGATGCTGGTATAGTTGGAAGTGGTTATCCTCCAAATATTGGATAATATTATCTGGCAGGTTTTTTACCTCTTCGTAGTGGGCTTTTCGAGCAGGGAGGGATTCCACATGTTCCACTTTATCGCGGTAGCGGATATCGTTTTTTAGTTTCCCTAGGACCTTACTGACCATTTTAATTATTTCCTTTTTTATTAAATTTTTTAAAAGCCTTTGATAAGACTATTATAACTAATTTATATTATCTTAAGAATAGATTTTCTATATTGAATATTATTAGTGGTAGCTATTGACTAATAAATGTATTTGAGTATTATTTAGAATTTAAAAGTTCTAGTAAGTACTTATTTGACATTTTCTATTCATATATTTAAATATAAATTAAACTTTAATTATTAAATTATTAGACTAAGATTCACCTAAATTTAAATTAAACATTAATTATTAAATTATTAGACTAAGATTCACCTAAATTTAAATTAAACTTTAATTATTAAATTAGGATATTTATATTGTCTTAAATTCTTTAAAAATGGAGATATAAGTGATTAAATAGAAAATAATTATTAAAATTTATTAAAAATGAATTTACTTAAAATAAAAATTAATCATTATAGCGTGGTTTACTAGAAAAGATTAGTTTACCACCACAGCCACACTCTTTTGGATCATCTGGACCCATTGGATGGTCTAGTTTGTAGTAAACTGGGCAACTGTCGCATAGCAAGTATCCGGATTCTTTGGAGTTTTTATTGGAAAAGTTTCCCATATTATTCATATTTACAAAATTAAACCCACTTGCTTTTCCCATCATATTGTTTATGGTTTTTTCCCGATATTTACGGGAGACTAGTGATTTTACAAGAACTCCGGATCCTTTTAATACTTTCTTCATCAACCTAAATGTGTTTTGATGATTTGACAAGTTTTTACCACAGCGG
>JAUXXK010000428.1 GCA_030681145.1 Methanobacteriaceae archaeon
TAATAGTTATGAAGTTATCTTCTCTTCCCTGTTCTTCGGGCAGCAATTGAACCAACTTTTCTTCCCGGCGGAGCATGCCTGGATATAGTTGTAGGTCGTCCAGGGTGCTGTCTGTTTCCACCACCGTGTGGGTGATCAACAGCGTTCATGGCCACTCCTCTAACAGTAACGCACTTTTTACCTTTAGCTTTCAGAGCGTGGTAACGATTACCTGCCTTAAGGAATGGTTTTTCCCTTCTTCCGCCACCAGCTACCACACCAATAGTAGCTCTACACTGGGGATTAAATGATTTTAATTCACCAGATGGAAGTTCAATAACTGCTTTATCCACGTCATGAGTGATCAAAGAAGCATGAGTTCCAGAAGATCTTACAAATTTACCACCGTCTCCTGGACGATTTTCAATATTATATATCGGAGTACCTTCTGGAATTTCCCCTATTGGTAATGAATTACCAGGACTGATTGGTGCAGAAATTCCACAGGCGACCTCATCATTAATTTGAATACTTTCTGGAGCTAAAATAAGTCTTTTTTCTCCGTTTTCAAATTTGACTAATGCTACAGGAGCACTTCTTCCAGGGTCATGTATAATGTCTGATACTTTGCCCTTTAAGCTGCCCTCTTTTTCTAATGAATCATAGGAACGGTACTCGATTTTACCTTTAAATCTGTGAGAAGCACTACGAAAAGTAGAAGTTCCCCTACCTCTTCGTTGTGATATTAAACGTTTTCCCATTTTTTTTCCTCCAAGTCACTGACTATCTAGCTTAGAATACTCCCATTTTAACAGCAATATCTTCTGCTTTATCGTCAGAAGAAAGCTTAATATAAGCTAATTTTGTTCCTTTGGAGTTTATTTGAGTATTAACCCTTTCAACCTTAACATCAAAGAGTTCTTCAAAAGCCCTCTTGATATCAGATTTTTCGCTGGTCCTCAAGACTTCAAAAGCCAGTTCATTGTTTTTATCGATTAAATTCATGGTTTTTTCTGTGATGTGAGGTTTCACAATAATTGCATAAGGATCCATAATATTCACCTTTTTCTTTAATAGGGAATATTTACCCTATTGGAAGAGTTCTCCCAATTTTTCTATAGCAGATTTGGTAAAAACTGTTAATCTTCCAGGGTGAGTTCCGGGAGCTAATAATTCAGCATTTAGATTTTCCACTAAAACCACATCCACACCGGCATGGTTTCGGGCACCTAAACTGATCCCATTATCTTCACCTACAACTATTAGGGGTCCTTTAGGTGATTTGTATTTCCTACCCCTCATTTTACCTTTACCAGATCTAATTTTCTTTCCTTCTTTAGCTCGGACAACATCATCGATTATGCCTAGTTTTTTGAAAATTTCCCGGGTTTCTTTAGTTTTCTTGACATTACATAACTCATCGTCAACTACTAGAGGGATTTGAGGCACATTACCAACTTCATGTCCCCTGTTCTCTACAATTTCAGGGTTAACAGTTGCTGCTAAAGCAGAACGAATGGCAAATCTCCTTTCTTTCCTGTTGATTTTCTCGTGATAGACTTTTTGAGACCTTGGAGGATGAGCTTTCCTACCACCAATTGCTTGAGGTACGAATGCTGCTCTAGAACCAGAACCCTTTATACGAGGAACCATGGCAACACCACGTCCTGAACCGTAAGACTCCGCAGTTGTCCTTTTACCAGCCATTGGGTTAGCTCCCCATGGTTGTATTCTGGCGGTTTGTGCAGAGATTACAGCTCTTTTTATGAGGTCCGGCCTAAATTCTTCCTGGAATATTTCAGGCAGTTCAATCTCTTCTGTGACTTCGCCTTCCAATGAATAAACCTTAATTTTTTTCATTTAAACCACTCTTAATTAAAAATTAGACACCCTGTTTGGATGCAGTACTGATGTAGTTAATCTGAGGAGCGTCAGTATTCTTTCCATTGGATCTTATGGCTTTTCTTAGAATAATTAATCTCTTGGAAGGTCCTGGAACTGATCCTTTAATTATAATATAATCATTTTTGACCAGACCATACTTAATAAACCCGCCCTTAGGGTTGACTGCTTCTGCTTCAGATGCTTCACCGATTTTTAAAATTTTCTTATTATATTCCGTTCTTTTGTGATATCCCATTTGACCTGCCTGTGCAACAGTCCACATGGTCCTGGAAGGAGTCCATGGGCCTATAGAACCAACATGTCTTGCTTTACTACTTCTAGCAGCTTTACCATATTGAATCCTAATTCCCCATCTTTTAACTGGTCCCTGAAAACCTTTACCTTTAGTTACAGCAATGGAATCAACAAATTCTCCATCATCCATAATCTCTTTGGCACTAACTTCCTTTCCCAGTAAATCAATAGCAAAATTAAGTTGTTCTTCTGGAGTTTTGCCCCCTACACCACATTCAAATATTTCAGGTTTTTTCTTAGGTACGCTGGTTACCTTGGGATTAGTGTTAACTAAAACTCGTATTTCTGCCACATGTTCAAGATTTTCTTTCATCTTTTCTATAGCAGCTTCTTTTTTATATTCTTTAGGAAGTGATATCTTCCTTGATAGTTCTTCATTTAAGTTATCAGCAAGAACATCCCCCATGGCTTTCAGACCACGAGAAGTGTTTTCATAAGCTCGAATACCCATCACACATATGGGTGGAACTTCTAGAATAGTCACAGGTGTAGAAATTTCCATTCCCTCGGTTGGGGAATTTTTAGTATTATCTACCATCATAACGTGAGTCATACCCACTTTATATCCAGCAAGACCCAATAATTTTGCTTCATTGGCCATTGGCCAGGACTTGATTCTTGGTGTCTCTTTGGCTGATCGCTTTCTAGGACTAAATGCAACTGATCCTTTTCTTGGTTGATGATGTCTAGCCATTAATTTACCTCCTTACATTTCACAATTTCCGTTTTCCTGATTATTTTGAGTTTAAGAGCAAGTTAAATACGGACAAGGTCGCTAAAACTGCTTCTTCTGTCCTTACCGTTTTGGTTCCTTGAAGTGGTATAGTATTCACTTCTAGGTCCACCAAATTCTGACTATGTATATTTTCAGGTAAGCCAGAATAAGGACCACCAAACAAAATAGCTATGTGTTTGGCGTTATTTACCTTAAATTTCACTTCATCTAAAATAGAAGTTATAGGTGCAGCATTACGGGAAGTTGCCACCACAAAATCCGGTTTTACTGACTTTATACTTTGGTGAAGATTTTTATAAGTAGATAATGTCTCATATCCCCAGTATTCATCATATGGTTCATCAGGTTCAACTATTATCTCTTTACCCAGCTTGGTTACTCGAAAGCTTAGAATTTTATTTACAGTGAGTTGTTCTTTACAGAAAGCGATTTTATCCGCCCCTATATCGACAAAGGTACCTTTTTTTGTCCTTTTTAATGTTAATCCCTGTCTGTAATCGCCTTCGCCGGGTTTTCCCGTGGGGTGGTGGGGAGTTCTAAGAGGTGGGAGTAATCCCACATATTTCAATTCATTCCTTATAGGAAAGACCTTCTTCCGAAGGTACTGGGGTGTATTCATATAAGTGAGAATATCACTAATAAAATTTGCCTCTTTCTGGTTTGCATCGTCATGATACACTACAATCTGGTCTGTATTGAATATAGCTGCGGTCCTTGCAATAGCGCCAACCTTATAAGTTTTTAGCTTTAAATCATTGGTTTCCGCAGTTAAAGAGTCCGGTATAAATATAGATAAATGCTTCTTTAGCATCTTTGAATATTTGTCTTCATCTTTTATAAATATTGCTATAGTCCAGACTAGGCAAAAATACTAACACCACATCATATTTCCAAAAATATAATGTTGGGCAGTTAATACTGCAAAATTGATATTTTACACTAAGAATGTAGGTTAGTAAAAGTTGGTTAATTAAGTATATAAACCTTATGTTTGGATTTCCCTTTAAAAACTTTTAATATTCAAAATAAATATCAATAACAACTTAAAAATCAATTTATCAAAATCATAGTGCGCTAAATTTATTTATTAATTCTCTTAACTCTTACCACAAGTACTTTTATTTCTTTAGCATCTAGTTTATGGAAAGAATAAATTTTAGGTAGGGGAAACAAATAATAAAATCTATGTGTTATTTCAGCACCTAAATTTAAAAAATAATTTTCCACAAAATCTTCAGTTTCTGCCATATGAAATGAATATGTAATTGGGGCCATTTCTACTGATTTTTCCATGAATATTCTATCGGATCCTTTTTTTACCTTCAGTTGGGATCCAAATGGAGGATTCTGAATAATCGTATCTATATAATCCTTATTTTCAGAATAAGTGTTTTTTTGAAATATATTTTCCATAGATATATCTTTTATATCAGATTCTATGAAGTTAACCCAATTTTCTACTCCCCTCTTTCTGGCAGATTTTTTCGCAGTGATCAATGCATCTGAATCAACATCAACCCCCCATGCCCTATAAGCACCTAAAAAAACCGCCCCAATAGCAAAAATACCAGTTCCACATCCTAAATCTAAAATATTTTTGCCTTCAATATCATTCAAATTATAAGCATTCCACAAAACATCAGCAGCAATACTGGGAGGAGTAGAATACTGTTCTAAATGAATTTTAGGTTTTGGATGAGGTGGAAAAGACTGTAAAGTGATTTCAAGGTGCCTTTTACGAGTTATTTGTTTAAATTTGGTTTTCATGATATCTGGAATGGATTTAAATTATTTTATTATTTAAAGAAATAATTTTTTATATATTTATTCATATAATCTAATAATTAATTATATTTTAATCAAAGTGGATATATAATAATATAAATCTTAAGACGATAAAAAAACAATTTGGATAATGATTAATATAATTTGGATAATGACTCATATTATAATTAATGTCGTGATTCAAATACTTAAAATAATAAACTGAATATAAGAATATTTTTCGATTATTTGAAACAATATTCGGAATATTATATAAACATCGTATATCGTTGAAAAATGATAAAATTAAATATGTATAAAATTTAAGGAGCCTTGCCATGTTTAACAAAGTTTTAATTGCCAATCGTGGTGAAATTGCTATAAGAGTGATGCGTGCTTGCAGAGAACTTGATGTGCAAAGTGTTGCTGTTTATTCTGATGCTGATAAATATTCTCTTTTTGCAAAATTTGCAGATGAAGCGTATTCCATAGGTGAATCATCTCCATCAAAAAGTTATTTGAATATCGATAAAATCATAGAAGTGGCTGAAAAAAGCGGGGCCGATGCCATACACCCCGGTTATGGATTTTTAGCAGAAAATTCTAAATTAGGAGAAGAATGTGAAAAACATGGAATCAAGCTTATAGGGCCTTCTAAATCAGTTATTGAATCAATGGGAGACAAAATAACTTCTAAAAAATTAATGAGAGCTGCTGGAATCCCTGTAATTCCTGGAACAGATAAAGGAATCTCTAAAATTGACGAAGCTGTGGAAATAGCAGAATCAATTGGATATCCTGTGATTGTAAAAGCCTCTGCCGGTGGTGGAGGTATTGGAATGAGAACAGTTTATGAAAAAGATGAATTAGTGCGAGCCATCGAATCGACCCAATCAGTGGCAGCATCAGCCTTTGGAAATTCTACAGTATTCATTGAAAAATATTTAGAAGAACCACGACACATTGAATTTCAAATAATGGCAGATGAATATGGCAATACTATCCATGTAGCAGACAGGGAATGTTCCATACAAAGAAGGCACCAGAAATTGATTGAAGAAGCCCCTTCACCAATAATGACTGAAGATCTTAGAGAAAGGATGGGTTCTGCTGCAGTTAAAGCAGCTGAATCCATAAATTATGCCAACGCAGGTACTGTTGAATTCCTTTATTCAAATGGGGACTTTTATTTTCTAGAAATGAATACCCGAATTCAAGTAGAGCATCCCATAACTGAAATAGTTACGGGAATAGATTTGGTACAGGAACAATTAAAAATTGCATCCGGAAAAGAGCTCAGCTGCAGTCAGAAAGATATTTCAGTCACGGGGCACGCCATTGAATGCCGTATAAATGCTGAAAATCCTTTAAAAGATTTTTCACCAAACTCTGGTAAAATTACCGGTTACAGATCCCCTGGAGGTCACGGCGTACGTGTAGATAGTGGAGTTTACATGAATTACTCCATACCAACATTCTATGATTCCATGATTTCCAAACTTATTGTCTGGGATAGAACAAGAACTGCTGCCATTGACCGTATGAAACGGGCATTGAGTGAATATGTAATTTTAGGTGTTAAAACAACCATTCCATTCCATAAAGCCATGATGCGAAGTTCTGATTTTAGAGCAGGCAAACTAAACACCCATTTTGTGGATGACCATCATAAAGGCATAACCGAGGAGATGGAGAAGGTTGTTATAGAAGATAAAGAAAGATGGAACAGATTGAAATCCACATTT
>JAUXXK010000432.1 GCA_030681145.1 Methanobacteriaceae archaeon
GGCAACTTGGGCTGCTGAAGAGAACGGAGTGATAACTGATTATATTTTCAATCATTATCAAGGCTTTAAAGATGTTGGGGTAGCCATAGTGGAGGCCACAGTCGTTTCGCCTGAAGGCAGGCTGTCGAAGCGCCAGATAGGTGCTTTTTCAGATGAGCACCTACCTGGTCTCACTAGGCTGGCCGACATTCTGAAAGCAAATGGCTCTATTCCCGGAATACAGTTGCATCATGCAGGGCGACAAACTACGGTGGAAAACACTTTTGGCAGACCTTTGCTGGCACCCTCTCCCATTACTAACGGGAAAGATCTGCCCATCGAGCTCACGCAGGAAGAAATCAATAGAGTTACTGGAGGTTTTGCTAGTGCGGCGGCCAGGGCGTCAAAGGCCGGGTTTCAAGTAATTGAACTTCACGGGGCGCATAGTTATTTGATAAGCCAATTCTTATCTCCTCTCTCTAATCTCCGTGACGACCAATACGGGGGAGGCCTTCGCAATAGGGCACGCTTTGCACTAGAAGTGTTTAAGGCAGTTAAGGAAGCAGTTGGAGAAGAGGTACTGGTATCGATGCGTCTAGGCGTGGCAGACGGCGACCCCCAAGGTCTTCCACTGGCAGATGGGGTGCAGGTAGCGCAATGGCTAGTAGAGGCAGGCATCGATATGCTTCATATATCATCGAACGTTGGAGGCATTCCTCATCATCTTAAGCCAGAAGGAAGCAAGTATTCACCACTACTGCACCTAGCAGCAGCTGTAAAAAAAGAAGTAACCATCCCAGTTATTTGCGTCGGCGGAGTTACTACGCCAGAGTTAGCAGAACAGGCATTAGAAGAGCATTTTGGCGATATCGTGGCTGTTGGGAAGGGGCTACTGGCAGATCCGTTATGGGCAAGAAAAGCGTTAAGTGCCCCATCAAGCATTAGTCTCTGCCGTGGGTGCAAACCATGTGGGCATTACAAGCATCCTTTTGTCTGCCCAGCCAGGGCGTAAAAATCAAAAATTCTGGGGTAACCCAGATTTTTTTGTTTTTAGCAAAGCATTAATTATTGGAGACCAAACCTAGCGGAGCAAAGATGTATCGTTATATAATGATCCATCTAGTTACAGAACCTCACCCATAAATAATGGTTGATGAAAATAATCTTTCTTCGACGCCAACGTCCAGGATGGCAGAAGATGCCTCTCATGTATTACACGATAGGCGGGGTGGTACGCGTCCCTGTAAGCTTGCGAGTGCCTCGAGGCTGGGTATC
>JAUXXK010000438.1 GCA_030681145.1 Methanobacteriaceae archaeon
TTTATTTTATTTTCATTTTTAATACCCGGAGAATCTTCTAAAGAAGAATTAAAATCAACCACATCAAAATATTTAGATATGGTCTTTCCTTCTATTTTTATTTGGTTGTAATCCATTCCTCCTGCCAAAAAGATTTTAATATTAATATTAGTACTTTTAGCAATTTCCACAGCTTCAATAGCAATTTTTAGAGGTATTTGTTTTCCCGTGCCTCCAGTAATTCCTTTAAAGTGATAATCAAATAATATACCATCACATTTCTTAGAAAAAGATTTAATTTCTTCTTTTTTAGCAGGATTTATATTATCATTAAGACCTACTGCTCGGATAATATTTATATAAGGATGTTTCTTATTAGTCGAATTATTGTCCCCATGATTATTTTTAGAAACACCGTTGTTAAATTCTTGATGAATAAGTTTTTTTAACGCCCCTAAATTATCTAAATCAAGACTGTGGAGTTGTATGTTTTTTATGCCAAATTTTTTTATTTTTGTAAATGCTTCTTCTGCATTTTCAGGTTCCAGAACCAAAACTGCCTTTTCAGGATTATTTAATAATCCCGCCAAATATTTAATCTTGTTCATGCTTTGAAATCTAGGAGATCTTTTCACATTAATAAAGCCTATAAAATCAGCACCATAATAATCAGCATATTTTAATGAGTTTTCATCTGTAATTCCACATATTTTGGGTTTTAAAACATATTTTTGAGAAGATTCTACAATTTTTGAAGAAGATTTTATACTATTTGGTATGTTTAAATCTGTGATTGTGGCGGGTTTATGCAAATTGTTCAAACGATTCAGCCCCCGATTTTCTATTTCTGCGTGAAGAGTTTGAGTTATATATTGATTTTAATGAATTCTCTGCTGCATTTATATATTCATAAATAGTTTCCACAATATTTTCCGCCAACATTAGGCTGGTTCCAATCAGTAAAGCATCAGCACCATATTCACATAATTTTTTAACATCTTCTTTATTTTTAACACCACTTTCTGATACTAGGATTATATCTTCAGAAATCAGAGGAGCCAATGCTTTTGTTCTATCTAAATCTAGACTAAAGTCTTTAAAACTTCTGTTATTAATTCCCACGATTTCCGCATCAGCGTCCAAAGCATTATATACATCTATAGAGTTTTTACATTCAATTAATGGCTCCATCCCTAAAGATCTGCAAGTTTCTATGCCTGTTGCAATATTAGGATAGATTTCGCTCATTAAAAGAACCGAGCTAGCTCCAAATGCTCGTGCTTCAAAAATATGATATTCATCCAAAATAAAATCCTTTCGCATAATAGGAATATCAGTTAATTTGCTGGCCAGTGCCAAGTATTCTATATCTCCCTTAAAAAAGTTTTTTTCTGTTAATATGGATAAAGCACTGGCACCTCCCTCTTTAAAAAGATCCACTGCCTTTTTTAATCCCATTTGAGATATCTCTCCCATGGATGGGGATGCGGGTTTATATTCACAAATTAAAGGAAATTTTTTTTTATTTTGAAGAGCTTTTTTAAAATTTTGAGGAGATTCTACATCTTTTAAAGTATTTTTAATATCAGAAAGTGGCCTTTTTTGCATGGATTTCCTTAAATCTTTTTTCTTCAATTCCATGATCTGATCAAATGATGGTTTAAAATTACTCATAATTCCTCACCAGAAAATTCTTTATAATTATTTGGCCTTCTTTAGTTCCTATGGATTCCGGGTGAAACTGAAGACCGAAAATTGGGTAATTTATGTGTCTTAAAGACATTATTATATTATCTACAGTCTTAGAGGTTATTTGAATATTTTTAGGTATACTTTGAACATCACAAATTAAGGAATGGTATCTGGTGGTGACAAAGGGATTAGAAACACCTTCAAATATTCCATCATTCGTGTGGAATATTTCACTCTGCTTGCCATGTACAGGTTCTCCTTTTATTATTTTTCCTCCAAAAGTTGAAAAAATACCTTGATGTCCCAAACAAACTCCTAAAATAGGAATTTTTTTGCCCAATGACCTTATAACTGACTTACAAACCCCAAAATCTCGTTCATTATTCGGATTTCCAGGACCAGGAGATATAATAATTCTATCTGGATTTAATTCCATTATTTGAGATAAGTTCATCTCATCATTTTTTATAACATTTATATCTGATAATCTACCTTGTTCACTTAAATTGGATTTTTCACCTAAATTTAAATCATTTCTATTAAATTTATCTTTAGATGGGGAATTATTTAAATCATGATTTAATCCCTGCACAATTTCACCAATCATCTGGAAAAGGTTATAGGTGAATGAATCATAATTATCAATAATCAGTATCATTAGAGTCACCAGAAATTTTTAATGAATTTATCAGTGCACGAGCTTTATTTTCACATTCCATGAATTCATTTTCAGGAATTGAATCATGAACAATTCCTGCTCCCGCCTGTATTTTTGCGTTCTTACCATTACAAACCATTGATCTTATAGTTATGGCAAAATTAGCATTTCCATTTAGTGAAAAATATCCCAATGCACCAGCATATGCATCTCTGGGTTGTTTTTCCAGTTCTTCTATTATTTGCATGGCTCTTATTTTAGGAGCTCCACTAACTGTTCCAGCAGGAAATATAGAAGAAAATGCATCAACAGATGTTTGTTCACGCTTTAGTGTTCCAGTGACTCGAGATAGAATATGTTGAACGTGCGAAAACTTTTTAATTTTCATATATTCCGGCACATTTACCGTACCATATTCACTAACCCGGCCAACATCATTACGGGCCAAGTCAACCAGCATTAAATGTTCTGCCTTTTCTTTTTTATCTGCTAATAGTTCACTGGCCAGTTGATTATCATGATTTTCATTTTCACCTCGGGGGCGAGTGCCTGCAATCGGAAATGTTTCAATTTCCCTGTTTTCAACCCGTACCAACATTTCCGGGCTTGAACCAATTATTTCTCTCTCATCCAGCTTTAAATGATACATATACGGAGATGGATTCATTTTTCGTAACGTATTATAAAAACAAAGCTTGTTTCCAGAAATTTTATATTTTTGAGAATTTGAAATAACCCCTTGAAATATTTCACCGTCAATAATCCTTTCTTTTGTTTGCCGAACCATTTTTTCATATTTTTCTTGTGAAAAATACTGGCCATCATGGCGAAATGACATTTTATCTTCCAAAGTATAGTCATCTTTTGCCACATTCAAAACTTCTTCAACTCTGTTTTGGGCCAGAGTAACGTATTTACAACGACTTGAAAGTTTATCAAATATTATACCGTCTAAAAAAAGACCAAATTCGTAATCAGGAAAATTTCCAGGACTTAAATCTACTGGATGAAAAAATCTAGCTGCTTGATACGAAACGTATCCCACCAATCCTCCACAAAATCCTTTTTTATTATTACCCTTCCCAATTAAGGTTCTTATCTCGTTAAAAGGATTTGAAGTATCGACTTCTTCATAAAAATCATTTTTTTTTATTTCCAGAAAATTATCTCTTGCAGTTAAAGTCAGAATAGGATCAAAGCCTAGAAAAGAGTATCTGGAAAGACCACTGTCACTTTCCATTGATTCAAGTAGAAAAGTATTAGAATATTTAGAATAAATCTTCTTAAATAATTCAAAAGGATCTTTAAAATTTAATGGTATTGTTTTAAGAGGTTTTAGTTTTATATCGCCAAAAACATTCACTTCTATTCATTTTTGCACCTTATTTTTTCTTTTAGTAATATTTAATGATTTTAAACAGCTTTTAGATATTTAATTTATAATTTTTAGTTAATGATTTGGTTTTCATAACTAAATTTTTTATACTATAAAGTACTATTTAAATCTTTTTTGTACAAAAATATACATCCATACTCAAGTTTATATATTAGTGTAAGTAATAGGGAATAGTGATTATCATTAAATAATAAATATAAGGAGACAACATGTGGGAAAAAATTATGCGCAAATTTGATAAATACCCCGCCAGAATAAGTGTGGCCCGGAAAATAGTAAAATTAGGCCTTAGGGTAGATCAAAATGGTAAAGTTTACTGTGAAGATGTGGAAATTAGTGATGTAGCGCTAGCTAGAGCAATTAATGTTGATCGAAGAAGTATTAAATCCACGGTTGAGGTTATTTTAGCAGATGAAGAACTTTTTGAAATTTTTGGCAATATATCTCCCGCAGGAGCACTTTTAAAAAATATTGCTAAAAATTTAGAATTTGGTATGGTGGAAATTGAAGCCTACGCTGACAATCCCGGAATCCTTTCACAAGCCGCAGAATTGATATCTTCTCATAATATAAGCATCAGACAAGCCCATGCGGGGGATCCCGAACTGGAAGAAGTTCCTAAATTAACCATAATAACTGAAAAATCAATTCCAGGTGAACTTTTAAGCAAATTTTTGGAAATAAAAGGAGTTCAAAAAGTTTCTATATATTAATATATTGAAAATAGAAAAATCGATTAAAAAAAAAAAAAAAAAATTAATGACTTTTTTTATAAATTTTGCTGATCTTCTTCATCCATCACTTTTAAAAGTTCATCCCATGCTTCTAAAGATTCTTTAGCAGCTTGATCAGTCATAACTTCAATAGCATATCCTGAGTGAACCAGAACATATCGTCCTTCTTCTACTCCTTCAACTAAATCTAATTTTACTTGCTGTCTTACACCACCAAAGTCTACAACAGCCATTTTGTCACTATCATTAATTTCTATTATTTGAGCAGGTGCTGCAATACACATAAGATACTCTCCATTTTTAATTTTACAAAATTTAATTATTAATTTAAAGGTTAGACCTTTTTCAGAAATTATTTTTTTATATCCTCAATTTATTGAATTAAAAATATGAAAAATTCATTTTAATAATCCTCAAAATTTAAGTTAGTATTAATTAATAAATTTAGTAAAGAACATTACATATAAAGATTTGTAGGATAGGATTTTTTAAAGTAATAGTAGAAATCTTAAAAGGCATCAAAAATAAAATTCATGCCCCAATAATTATGTTAAATTAGGAGTCATTTAAAATGAAAGTGGTTATAATTGGAGGAGGGCCCGCCGGGCGGGCTTCGGCACTTGAATTATCAAGATTAAATCAGGAAGTTACCTTGATTGAAAAAACCCACATGGGTGGTACCTGTTTGAATGAAGGATGTATGATGGTTTGTGGACTTGTAGACGTGGCCCGGTTTTTAAATGATGCTAAAAGGTTTAATGAAATGGGTATAATTGATATTAAATCAGATTTCACCTATAAAAAAGTGGCCAATGGTGTTAAAGAGACCCTTAATAAGTTAAGGCACGTTAGTGAAAAGGAAATCTTGGAAGCAAATGTAAAATTGATTTATGGTGAAGGGATTCCTTATGAAGGATTGGTTAAAGTTAATAAACAGGAAATTAAGTATGATAAGTTAATTATAGCCACTGGGGCCCGTTCTTTTTATCCCCCTATTAATGGTGCCAAAAATGCCATCAACTACTCAGATATACTGGATCTGGAAGAAGTCCCAAAAAGGCTAATAATTGTAGGAAGTGGAGTAATTGCCGCTGAATTTGCGGGTGTTTTTTCTTCAATGGGATCAGAAGTGCATATTTTATGTAGAAATCAGTTTTTAAATGTTTTAGATCCAGAAATAAGTAAATTTGTGGCTAACAACCTTCTGGAAAAGGTGAATATTCACCGCAATGTAAATGTTAAGGAAATAAATAAAGACGGTGTTGTGACCCATGATGGTAAAATTAATGGTAAAGTTCTGATGGCCACCGGAATGATTCCTAACTCGGAATTTGTAGGAGATATAGTGAAAAAAGGCAGTCGGGGAGAAATTTTAGTAAATAATAAAATGGAAACTAGTAACCCCCACATATATGCTGCCGGTGATGTGGTGGGTGGAGTAGGAAGCACCCCCATAGCCCGTATGGAAGGTGTGGTAGCTGCTAGGAACGTTATAGGTATCTCCACCCAATCAGATTACAGATATATTCCTCACTCCATATCATTAGACTATGATGTGGCCTTTTTAGGACCTGAAAACGTCCTTTCAGATTCCAGAGAAAATTCTAAAAAGAATAAACTTCAAAAAAATGAAAATAACAAAAAAGAGAATGAAAAAGAAAAGAATGAAAATAAAGAAAAGAAAAATATAGTAACCGGGAAAATTCCAGGTACTGCTGGACCGGGATCATTCTGGAAAGTCTTATCCAGCCAGACCGGATTTACGCACATGGAAGTTGATCTCGATTCTGGATCCCTGGAGAAATTGTACTCCATAACCCCTTCTGCCCGTCACAATATGACTTATATCTCTATGTTATCAAAATTGGGCCATAAAACCTATGATTTCGATAATTTTATAGAATCACACCCTTCCACAGATTCTATTTATAAATTAATGCGATTTTTTTCAAAATATTAATAACTTAAGTTAAAAACATTAGTTAAAAATAATTTTAAATCCTGAAAAGAGGTAAAATATGACAGTTCCAACAATACTAATTCCAATGAAAATAGTCTTCATAACAATTATTTAAAAGACTTTGACGACTAACTGCTTTCCACGGGCATGTGTGTCCTGGTTCTGCGCTGGGATTAAAGCTGCGACTATCGGCCTTAAAAAACTTAAATAATCTAAATCTCATGACGAATAAATATTAGCCATTTTAAAAACTGATATCTACGCCTTGGATGCTATCCAAGTATTATATGGAAGTACTTTTGGTAAAAAAAACTTTATTTTTAATTATTTTGAAAAACAAGTTTATAATTTTCTTAATAGATCATCTAAAGAGGGTGTGAAGATTTTTCTTAAGGATTCATTTGAAATGGATAAACTGGATCCGGAATTAAGCATTTTAAGGCAAAAAGTTCTTCAAAAGCAGCCAATTCCAGTAAAAAGCGATTATAAATGAAAAATCATTTCCGTGACGGAAAAAATACTTCAAATGGATGAAGAAGATATATTTCAATCAGAAGACGTCAAAATGAACATACTTCCTAAACTTCACTTTTCAAGCCCATTAAATGCTCAAATGCGGTAAATCAGTTTCAAAACATAGAACTAAAGAATTAAATGGTGATTTTTGTATTCATTTCCAATAATAATTAATTAATAAAAAAAATTATAATATTTAATTATGAATATTGTGTTTTGAGATTCAAAGATAATTTTCTTTATTTGAATCTCAGATGTTATTTTTTAGATTCAGTTATGATTATATCTGCTATCTTGTTCCCAGAATCTAAAACATCTTCTCCATACCTCTGGGCTTCATTTTTCATTTCACCAATATT
>JAUXXK010000439.1 GCA_030681145.1 Methanobacteriaceae archaeon
ATTATTTGTCCTTTAGGTAAACCTATTGCCACCGCCAGATTAACTGATCTTGAAGGCAATCCTCTACCAGGTAGAACCATTAAGTTTTCCATTAATCCAGAAACGGAAGGTGTTACCAATGCAAAGGGTATAGCCATAGGAATCTTCAATCCTCTACCACTGGGAACCTACATCATCAATGCTCTATTCGAAGGAGACAGTGAATACGCAACTGCAACAGCTAGTTCTACTCTAAATGTAACTCCAGATGAATTCCCAACAATACTAACTTTGGATAATGTAAAAGGAAGTAAAGGGGATCAGGTTAAACTAAGAGCTACCCTAACTGATGAGAAAGGAATACCCTTGAAAGGCCATACCATTAGTTTCTATGTAAATGGAGTATTTGTGGGATCTGCCTTAACCAATGCTGCGGGTGTAGCTACTGTGTTATACACCATAACTCAGAATGCAGGAACCTATACTATAAGCGCAGTATTTGAAGGATTCGAATGCTATCAGGCATCAACTGCTGAGGCATCATTACATGTATTAAGTAGTGCCTATGCAGGAACAGTGCCTATGCAGGAAACTGGAACACATCTAGCTCCACTTGTTGTTGGAATTATGGCTGTACTTGCAGGTCTAGTATGGAAAAAGAAATAATTTTTAGGGATTAAAATCCCATTTTTTTATTTTTTAATATTAGTAAAAGCTTTTTTTTAAGATTTTTAAAAAGTATTTAATTTAATTTATTTATTAAATTCTTTTAATCCTCAAACTCTAAGAGTATCTTACAGTTCTGGCCAACATAATCTATTAAAGGTACCAAAAATGGTATGTATCCGTCTATACTGGCGGGACTAAAATCATTTTGTTTAAAAAAATACATGGGACTTGTTTTGGTGGGATTGGTTAGAACCTGTAGACGAATTATGGGTCCATTTAATTCTATTTCACGAGCCATAAGATCCAGTACCGGTCTTGAGTAGTCTCCCATAAAAACTTGATCTTCTTTACCGTTGTATACATCTTTTTTTAACATTCCTTGGTAATGTTTTATCATAATAACACCAAAGGTTATTTTATTATTATTATAATATAAGTCTTTGCATAACCATATATATGGTAAATAGATGATTAAGGTACTATTTTTCAATTTAATTAATTATAATTTAGCTAATTTTTAAAATAATTTATAATATTTTCATTTTCAATTAATAATTAGTTTTAATCGAGTTTCTCTTGAAGATTTATATTTTCTTTTCCCATTAGTGAAATCATGT
>JAUXXK010000440.1 GCA_030681145.1 Methanobacteriaceae archaeon
AGGCAATCATTTGTTAGTGGTGTTATTAAGGCTATTAGATTCATTCCTACAGCTGAAAAAGGAAAAATAAATGACATGGCAGATGTTTTAGGTATTAAATAATATTAAATCGTGATTTTGAGAGAATAATTTGTTTGGTGATAAAAATGGTAAATGTAGGTATTCTTGGTGCAACTGGAATGGTGGGTCAGAGATTCATTGAATTATTATCTAAACACCCTAAATTTGAAATTAAAGCGTTGACAGCTTCTCATAGATCTGCAGGAAAAAGATATGAGGATGCTGCAACATGGTATTTAGATAAGGCCATGCCTGAATCGGTCAAAGACATAACAGTAGTTGACACTGACCCATCACAGGTGGATGATGTAGATATTGTATTTTCTGCACTCCCAACTGAAAATGCAGCCGTAGTAGAACCAAAATTTGCTGAAAAATTTATTGTGGCATCCAATGCCAGCGCCATGAGAATGGAAGATGACGTTCCATTAATCATTCCAGAAGTTAATCCGGAATATCTAGACCTTGTCGAAATTCAGCAAAAAAACAGAGGATGGGACGGATTTATTGTTACAAATCCTAACTGTTCCACTATTGCACTTACCATTACTTTAAAACCACTATACGACCAATTTGATATTAAAAGGGTTTATGTATCTACCATGCAAGCTGTTTCTGGTGCAGGATACAATGGTGTGCCTTCCATGGCTATGGTGGATAATTTGGTGCCATTTATTGGCGGTGAAGAGGAAAAAATGGAAACTGAAACATTACATCTTCTAGGAAATCTGGACGGTGGTGTGGTTACGCCTGCATCTTTTGGTGTAAGTGCTTCATGTCATAGAGTACCTGTGGTTGATGGCCATACTGAATCTGTTTTTATTGAAATGGAAAATAAATGTGACTTGGATGAAATCCACGCATCCATGGATAATTTTAGAGGACTGCCTCAAAAACTTGGATTAAATTCCGCCCCGGAGAAACCAATTATTATTCGCCATGAAGAAAATAGACCTCAACCTAGAATGGATCGTAACCAGGATGGTGGGATGGCAGTTACTGTGGGGAGATTAAGAAAAGATGCGGCATTTGAAAATAGTTTTAGATATGTATTAGTGGGCCATAATACTATTCGTGGGGCTGCTGGGGCTTCTATACTTAATGCAGAATTAATAAATGAAATTTTGTGATTGATAATGAACAAAATATGAAATTAAGAATAATAGTTTAATTTGAATTAATTATCAAGCAAATTGAA
>JAUXXK010000442.1 GCA_030681145.1 Methanobacteriaceae archaeon
GTAGATTCATTTCAGCATTTGCTCGTTTTTTAACAGGAATTGAAATCCACCCCGGAGCAAAAATCGGGCGAAGAGTTTTTATCGACCATGGACTGGGGGTTGTTATTGGAGAAACTGCTGAGGTGGGCAATGATGTATTGATATACCAAGGGGTAGTCCTTGGCGGTACCAGCCTAGAGAAAGTCAAAAGACACCCTACCATTAAGGACGCGGTTGTTATTGGATCCGGTGCAAAAGTAATTGGTAATATTACCATTGGAACTGCATCCAAGATTGGTGCTGGCTCGGTAGTTTTAAGATCTATTTCTCCTGGAGCTACATGTGTAGGGATTCCTGGAAGAGTAATACAAGAAGATAGAAAATGCGCTATTGATCTAGATCATGGTGAACTTCCGGATCCTGTGGCAGAAGTAATAGATTTATTATTAAAACGCCAGGATGAAATGGAATCACAGATCAAAAAGCTTGGACTAAGTTCTGAGCTAATGAAAAAAAATGGAGTATTATCCAGAAAATCCGAGATGGAAGTAATATTCTGCGAAGGCGGAGGTATATAAAAAAAGGATAAACAAGTATATTAATAAAACCTAAATCTAATAAAAATTATTTATAATAATTAGAAACAAGGTTTATCTTAATTGAATATTTTCAAAAATTTTATTAAAATTATAAGGAAAATCGTGATTTAAATGAGACCTCCATGTGAAATTGTTGTGTGGTATGTTATACCAACTGTTCGATCAGAACTGGCCAAAGAGCTCCTGAAATTGGGCATGAAACAAAAAGAAATTTCTGCTATATTAGATATAACTCAACCAGCAGTTTCTCAGTATATAAGTGATAAAAGAGGACATGGTATAAAGTTCAATGAAGAAATTCAAGCAATGATTAAAAAATTTGCTGGAGAACTTAAAGAGGGCATTGCAACTGATAGGGATATCATTCCTCGTACCTGTCAGATATGTAAAAAGATTAAAACTGAAGATATAATGTGCCAGCTACATAAAGAAAAGGACAATATTCCTTCTGATTGTACAGCATGTATGGGTTCTGAAGCTAACTGCGGATGATCCCAATTAAAATCTTCAAAAAAAATGAATATAAATAACTAATAAGCTTATTTTAACTTAAATAGTAATTATCTGATTATTATTAACATAATTAATACTCTAATTCTAAATTTAATTCATAAGATATTATTTTTTCTAATTTATTAATGAAGTGTATTTGATCTTAATTTTAATAGACTAACAATTAGCCTGATTATGAGATTAAATTATAAAATTACTAAATCATATTAATAAGTAAATTAAAGGTATTAGTATGTGCGCCATAGTTGGAATTATGGGAGAAAACATTTCTGAAGATTTAAAAAAGATGCTAATATCTTTAAAACACAGAGGCCCAGATTATTCTGGAATATGGATCAATAATCAGTTAATAATGGATGATATTGTATCAATGAATCCTCCTAAAGGATACTTTGGAATGGGCCATAATCTACTATCCATTGTAGGTTGCCATGAATCCCAACCCATAGTCAGTGAAGAAATGGTTCTGGTTTGCAATGGAGAAATATACAACTACCCTGAAATAAAAAAATCATTATTAAACTCTAAAAATCAAAAATTTATAACTGATTCTGACTGTGAAATTATAATTAATTTAAACCAACATTATCAGAATGAATTGAAAAAGGATTTAATTCAATCAAATAATTTTAAGAGTTTTTGTAAAAAAACAGCTAAGAGTTCTAATTCTAATAATTCCAATTATAATATTTCTAATAATAAGATTTCCAATAAAAAAATGGCAGAAAACCATGTTAAAGAACTTATTTTTATAGAATCTTTAAAAAAGACCATGCGTATGATGGATGGTGATTATGCTTTTGCCTTGTGGGATGGTCAGAATTTGGCATTGGCCCGTGACCCGGTAGGGGTTAAACCATTATATTATGGGGAAATTAAAGATAAAATCAACGCATTTGCCTCGGAAAGAAAGGCATTGTGGGGTTTAGGCATTGAAGAAGTTCATGCACTTAAACCAGGGCATATTCTATTTAATGATAAATTAATCCTAGCAGAATCACTATTTGAGAGTTATGATAGTAATAAAAACTCTGAGACTCATAATTCTAAAGTTGAAACTACATATAAATCAATTGAATCACTACAAACCCAGTTAAAAATTGCTTTAGAGAATTCCATTAAAAAAAGAATCAGAGGCCTGGAAAAAATTGGTCTGATATTTTCTGGTGGAGTAGATAGTACTATTATTGCATCTTTTTTAAAAAAAGAAGATATCAGGACCACACTTTACACTGTTGGGACTAAAAACTCATCCGATTTTCAATTCGCCAAAAAAGCTGCTGATAATCTAGATTTAAAATTAAAAATACTTGAAGTTAATGAAAAAACCGTTCTAAATTCACTGGAACCTGTACTGGAGGCTATAGAGGAATTCAATATTATGAAAATTGGAGTGGCCATGCCTCTTTATCTTGCTTCTAAAATGGCCAGTGATGATAAATTAAAAGTGGTTTTATCTGGCCAGGGTGCTGATGAATTATTTGGAGGATACCACCGATACCTCATGGACTATTCAAAGCATGGAAAAAACACCCAGAATATTTTAATGGAAGATATGAAAAATATTTACCATGTTAACCTGCAAAGAGATGATGCAGTGACTATGGCTCATGGCGTAGAACTAAGAGTACCTTTTCTGGATAAAGAAGTTATTAAAACCGCATTTGAAATACCCATAGCTTATAAAATTAAAAGTGAAGATGATCCCCTGCGAAAACATATTCTCCGTCAAGTGGCACAGGATATAGGCGTACCTGAATTTATTGCCCTACGACCAAAAAAGGCCGCCCAGTATGGATCGGGCATACACAAAATACTCATAAAAAAAGTACTCCCTTATTTTGATCAAGAATCATTCATGAAAGATCTACGTGGATTTTAAATTTAATTAATGAATTAACCGTCTTATAAGATTCATATTTATAATACCCATAGATGATTATTTTAAAAAAATATTATTCCACAGTATTTATAGCAATTTAAGACAAATATTAATTAGAAATGTAAGTTATATATAAAATACTTAATTAATTATAAAATTATAACTTAAATACAACTTAAAATCTAAAATCATATTTATCAATGAAACTATTATAATTTAAATATTTCACTATTACTAATAGAGATGGATTAAAATGAAAATCGAAAAAGAAGCAGAAAAAATCCTTAAAGAATTTTCAAAAACTCTGGAGAACATCCCAGATTTGGAAGAAACTCATTACATTGTGGATAATATCAACCTCTCCCGCGAAGATGTGGCCCGGGATAAAAATCCTGAAAAAATAATGAGAAACACCACGGTTGATGAAAATGGAAATATGATAGTGGAAAAAAGTAAGTGGAAATAATAAGGCACTTATTTTAAATTAAAATTAATTATTTTATTTTATTTTCATTATTTTTTTTAATCAGGTATCAACTAATTGTTTACCACATTTAAGAAAACTTTGTTAGATTAGAATAAAACTTAGATAATATTTCATAATAAAAGAGGAGATAAAATGCGTTTGAACATGGTAATTGAACTTCTTGATGTCCCAGGACAATTATTGGCTGCTTTAGAACCAATAGGGACTTTGGGGGCAAACTTGGTGACTGTTATTCACCAGAGAGAAATAAAAACTGAAAGAGGCTTAATTCCAGTTCAAATAACAATAGAGGGTGACACGGAAACACTGGATCTGGTTATGAATAAGCTAAATGAATTGGGCTTCAGAGTAATTGAAGTTGATGGCAATATCCTTAAAGAAACCATAAATACTATTCTCATAGGAAATATTGTGGACCGGGATGTTAAAGACACCATGGATCAAATTAACCAGTTAAAAGGTGTTCGGGTGGCAGATTTATCACTTAAAATGTCTGAAGAACCTCTTCATTCATCGGCTAGAATAACTGTGGAAGCAGACTTTGGTAAAAAGAAAGATGTGCTGGCAAAAATTCAGAACATCGGCAAAAGCAAGGATTTCCTGGTTATCAGTGAAGTTTAAGACATCAATGATCTGTTAAGTTATCTGATATTACTGGAGGAATTTTATGCGAATTTGTTTAATGGGATTTGGAGCAGTCGGTCAAGGTGTGGCCAAGGTCATATCCCTAAAAAATGATTATCTAAAAGAACATTATGGATTGGAATTAAAGCTGGTGGCGGTCACGGACTCTTCTGGGGCGGCCATATCCCAGGATGGTCTGGACCCTGATTTACTTTTAAAAATCAAATCAGAAACCGGAAAGGTTAGTAATTATCCAGAAGCAGGGATTGAAAATATAGATGGGATAAATGTTCTGGATAAAGTAGAATATGATACAATGGTAGAGGTTACACCTACCAACATTCAAAACGGTGAACCTGCTAAATCATTAACGATTAAGGCCATTAATGATAAAAAAGACGTGGTAACATCTAATAAAGGCCATCTAGCACTATTTTTCCGGGAACTCATAGAATTATCTCATCAAAATGGTGTGGAATTTAAATACGAAGCATCAGTGGGAGGGGCCATGCCTATTTTGAATTTTGCCCAGGAAACACTTCCAGGTAACGAAATAAAATCAATATTAGGAATATTGAATGGAACCACCAATTTCATTCTTTCTAGAATGACTATTGAAGGATCATCTTATGAACAAACACTTCAAGAAGCTCAACAACTAGGTATTGCTGAAACTGATCCAACTCAAGATGTGGAAGGTATAGATGCAGCATGTAAAACGGTTATTCTTGCCAACTCTATTCTTGGAATTGATTGCACATTAAAAGATGTTCAGGTTACGGGAATATCCAGAATCACTTCTGAAGCTATTGATTTAGCCAAAAAAGAGGGTTATTTAATAAAATTAATGGCTGAAGTTTCTCCGGATTCTCTAGATGTGTCTCCGCGTCTGGTAAAACAAGATTCACCATATGCGGTTGATGGAACATTGAATATGGCCACTTTAAAAACGGATCTGGCTGATGAAGTTACCGTAGTTGGTCTAGGGGCTGGCTCTGTAGAAACAGCCTCTGCAATTTTAAGTGACTTAATTAATATCTGGAAATCCCAGAAATAGGATAATCCCTATATTTTATTTCAATAAATTTCATATTATTTTTAGATTAATTAAACTAATTAAATGATATAATTAATTTAATAGATTATAAGTAATTTCGACAGAATATAATTAATTTAACAGAAAATAAGCAACTTAATTATAATTGAATTTTTTATAAACAAATGCTATAATAATGATTATAAGGAAAAGATTTCATGAAATACGTGATATTAATAGGAGATGGGATGGCTGACTATCCCTTAAAAGAGTTGAATAATAAAACTCCCCTTCAAGCTGCTAATATTCCTAACATGGATAAACTAGCTACTAAGGGTGCCAGTGGTCTTTTAAAAACTGTCCCTGAAGGTATGGATCCCGGTTCAGATGTGGCCAACCTTTCAATAATGGGATATAATCCATCTGAATACTATACTGGGCGAGGTCCACTGGAAGCGGCTAGTATGGGCGTTGAATTATCTGATGGTGATGTAGCATTTAGATGCAACTTTATTACTAAAAAAGATGATATTTTAGAAGATTTCAATGCAGGACATATCACAACTCCGGAATCTGGTGAGCTCATAGATGTATTAAATCAAAACTTTGAAAAATATGGGAAATTTTATCATGGAATAAGTTATCGAAACCTATTTATTTTTAATAAAAAAGAATCTGTTAATTTAAAAACAGTACCTCCCCACGATATTGTTGGTCAAAAGATATCAGAAAACATTGTTAAACCGGAATCTGATGAAAATGCCCGTTTAATCAATAAAATTATGGAAGACTCTGAAAATATCCTTTTAAATACTGAAGTAAACAAAAAACGTTTGAATAATAATAAAAAACCCGCTAATAGAATATGGTTATGGGGTCAGGGTTCAAAGCCTCAAATTGAT
>JAUXXK010000443.1 GCA_030681145.1 Methanobacteriaceae archaeon
CTCAATTCTTTCTGGAAGATTAGGAATTATATTATTATAATTAGATTTATTTTAGTCAATAATTAATTTAATTTTTGTTTAAATAAAAATGGTTATTTCAGATTTTTATATATCCTCGTATGTCAATATCACAAAAATAAATTTATACTTATTATTAGTATATAATTAAGTGAGAGTTTGCTTGAAATTTAAAATAGTGAGGGTATCGCATGCAGAAAACAGGTAGTGCATTGATTTTAATTATTTTAGGTTTAATTGTTCTGTTGTTCCCCCCTATAGGAGTAATTCCTTTAAGCATTATAACAGGATTTATTATTTTATTTTTAGGAATTGGACTTCTAATGGGTGGAATTATAGAAATTGGTGAAAGTATTGTTTTGGGAATAGTGGAAATTGCTCTGGGTATAATAGCCCTTATACTTGGTATTGGATTTATATTTAATCCTGCAATGTTTAGTTTCCTGGTAGCATTAAGCGTATATATAATAGGATTATTCCTTATAATTTCAGGTATTGCTGCAGTAATTACAAAAGCCGGAGGAAGCAGGTGGAATGGAATTTTAGCAGTTATTATTGGATTTTTATATATTGTAATAGGTGTCTTTTTAGCCAACCCAATGTATTTAGGAATATTAATCGGTTTATGGCTTTTAATAACTGGAATAATAATGTTATTCGAGAAAGAATAATAGAATATTTAAGCAAACTCTTTATTTTTTTATCAATATCATATACAAATGTCAACAAATAAAATGTTGTAAAATAAGATTTTTCTTATAAATTAAATTAAAATGAGTAATAATTAGCAAATTTCTATTTTGAAAAGTAATAATGAATGGCTGGCGACGCCAAAGGATTCCCATAGGAACACCCACAGTACAACCAAAAACGCAGGCGGACTTTACTTCTGGGATCGAAACGAGACCAGGTGTAACCCCACCGCTATGGTCGCCAAACCAATGAGTAAGATATAGTAAATAATTGTTATATTTGTAATGATAAAGATGGCCGACGACGCCAAAGGATTCCCATAGGAACACCCACAGTACAACCAAAAACGCAGGCGGACTTTACTTCTGGGATCGAAACGAGACCAGGTGTAACCCCACCGCTATGGTCGCCGAACCAAAAATAATCGGACAAACAAAACGACTAAATAAACTTATGAAAAAAATCCATGCACAATACTTCACCCAAACTGAATACACCTAACCAAAAGACCAAGAAATGAAAAGAAAATCCCATTTAACCTGATCATAAAAATTATAAAAGACCACCAATTATACGCGAATAACACAAAAAATGTTAAACACAATTGAAATCATACAAGCGGACGTTGGAAGCAGCGGACTGAACAACT
>JAUXXK010000444.1 GCA_030681145.1 Methanobacteriaceae archaeon
ATCAATTCTGCTTTTTCATTGGGTATTTTATATTTTTTTTGCAGTAATTCTGTAGTTAAAGTTATATATTTTGCAGATTTTAGATTTTTTCTTAAAAAAACATCGCCAGCAAATTTCCCTAAAGGTTTTAAAATGTTTGGAATTTGTGGGGAAGTAGCAATCATATGGGGGAGATCATCTGCAAGATCAAAAACTGTTTTTAAATTATTTGAAGCATAGTAACCATTCACTAAGCTATTATAATTAAAATGAACATCAAAATTTTCTTTTGAAAGATCCCAACTTTTTTTCATGAATACAAGTTCTTGTATTACTGGAGAAACTTTTCTTTCAGTTAAATAATGAAATTCAACACTTTCAAATATATCTTCAAAATCAGAGAAATAAGATTCTAAATCTCCTTGTTTGCCTTTCCACCAATCATTTATACTTAAAACAGTAATCTCATGATTTTTCGATAAATTTTTTAAAAATTGATGAGGTCTATTATGCTGAGATTTCTTTAAATCTATAATTGAGGTCATTAAAATTTTCATATTTTTCACACATACTAAAAATCAAATTTTTTAAATCCTATCACTTTTACGATTAGTTAATATCATTGAATGTTATTAATTTGTTATAATGATTCAAATGCAATATTTTTTTATGATGTTTGTATTGATACTATATATGTATATCGATAATATTCATTCATCCATATTTTAACTGATAGATAAATATTTATTTTTGTAAATTAATCGAATTTTTACCATATCTTCTCAATAACAGCAAAGGCCTAATTAAAAAATAAAATGTAAAAAATCTTTCAGGTAATGGCAAATCACTGTAATCGCATGAAGTAGGTCTGGTAAGGCCGGATAAACAGTCTTTAATACCATACTCAAATGAATCTCTTTTTATTAAATCCAAATAAAATTTTTCAAAAATATTTAAAGATTTTTTCATGAATATAATATTTTTAATATACTTAGCAATTTTCACAGAAGAAGAGTCATTCAATAAATGATTTAAAGTTAATGGAATATCTAATGCAAATAATTCTTTTGCAAGTATAAGATTCACGGCCAATATCT
>JAUXXK010000458.1 GCA_030681145.1 Methanobacteriaceae archaeon
AAAACAAGACCCGAATAAAATATAAAGATATGTATTTAAAGAGGGGGCCTTTAGTCCTTTTATTTGATAATAAAACCCAATTATTCCAAATAAAACATAAAGCAATATTGTGCCTATGAAAACATAAGGAGAAAATAGGTCAATCTTATTTATTGATTTCACGATATCGTCCATTAAAAATTATTTATTGTTTATTTTGATTAAAACCTTCTATTTATAAGGTAGTCTACTATAATTCCCACGCATTTCTAGTTAAATTAGATGCAAATCCTGGACAAGCTACAGCATGAGTGTGTACATAGCTAGCAACAGTGTTTTTTAACATTATACCATCTTTAGAATCAATTATGCCCCTTCCACGTAGAATTTTAAATGCAAATTTAGGCTTATCATCAACAATAACTTTTGAATAGTGAAATTCATGACCCCTATAAATATCTCCCTTTTTAGAGATTATATTATCATTTTGAGCTTTTGAAATAACATAGCTAAGACCCTGAACTTTATTAGTCATTGTAATTTTGGGTCTTCTCTTTCAAGCATTAAATCTTTTTTATTCAGGAGGCATACCTATTTTAAGTGGGTATTTAAAGGCCAAAGCAGTAACAAAAATTTGGATAATTTCTTATCTATTGTTCCTCCCAGGAATAAACATTTTAATGGCCAAATTTGCCCGTAAATATTACTATCTCCTATTTTTCATTGGGATACTTCTTTTTGCTTTAACAGGCTATCGTACCACAACCATTGTCATAATATTAAGCGCTTTCATCACACTTTATTATACTAGAACTTTTTCCAGAAATCTTAAATGGATTTATTTAACGATTTTTATATTTGGATTGGCCGGAATTGGTCTTTTAGTGGGATATGTATCTGTTAAATCCATTGAATGGCAGCAATGGAATTTAAATCCATTAGAACTATTTTTTTACAGGGCAGGATATACTTTAACTGTTTTTGATAAATTGATTGGGTTGCAAGGAGCTACTAATGGAACATTATCATATTATTCTATCATGGGATTTTTTGAGTCTGCTGATCCTCGTGTGATAGTGGGAAATGTAGTTTTAGGATATAAACATTCTTCTACCTCTACTATATTTGGGCCTGCTCTTCTGGACTTTGGAACATGGGCTTTGGCACTACAGATGTTTATTTTAGGCCTGGTTTTGAAATTAATGCATTTAATACAAAAACAAAAAAAAGGTATTTTTACCGCTTTTTACGCAGTGATTCTAGCTCAAACATTGGTATGGATTGAAACCGGACCTACTGATCTTGTTGTTTGGATATTTTATTTTATTTCAATAGGCTTGATTTTATATGCTTTTTTGAATCATGATGAGTATAGGGAATATGAATTTCATGAGGAAAAATCATGAAAATAGCATTTGCTGCAGAAATAACTCCTGCTAGAACATTAATTCCTATTTTAGAAAAATTGAACGCAGATATTGTCGGTTTAACTCATGGTAATGGAGTTAAAGAAATTTTAGAACCATATTGTTCTGAAATTTATTGTATTGGCCATGGCAGGGGTTTAAACGCTCAAAAAAGATCCAATTTTCACATTGGCTATTTGGTAATGAAAGACATTATACAAACTGTCCAAGCCATAAGGGGAAAAGGAATTGAATTATTGATAACATGTGGAAATGCCGGAGATGTTAGAAAGGGTCTTGTTGCTGCAAATTTGTTAAAAATTCCAACTTTACACATTGAACAAGATATTTACAACCCTATTGAAATGATAGCATTTGCTAATTTGGTAACAACACCTTCTCAGCAGTATAAAGAATATTTACATAGTCAATATGCACTTAAAAATGTTAAAAATATTCAAGGTTACCCAATGGCGTCGTTTGTTAATAAAATGGAATTAATGGATGAAAAAAGAGTCCAAGACCTTTATGATGTAGATGACTTTATTTTAGTTGTTTTGGGTGGGGATTTAAAATCTGAAAATCTATTAAAATTGATTAAACAAGTGGAAAAAGTGGAATTACCGGTACTAATTGCACCTTTTAGATTTAATAAGGATTATGTTAAACGTTTGACGGTATCTCCCAATATTAAAGTACTTGATGGCTTTGTGGACGTTCCTAGTATAATGAATGCATCTAAATCATTAATTTATGGTGCGGGAATGGGAATAACTATAGAAGCAGGAGTTTTAGGGGTTCCTTCTATTAAACTTGAGGGGTTCCACCATAAACATGCTAGTATTGAATTGGCGAGAGAATTAGGAATTCTTGTGGCACCTATTGATAACTTTGTATCACAATTAAATTATTTAAAGACTCCCAATGCACAAAAAATACTTAAAAATTCTAAATTATCCATTAAAACCCTTATTAATATAATTGAAAATTTTGATACAAATACAAATTCGAAAGGGGGATATAATAGCTTAAAAAAGATATGGGACGCTAGATCTAAATTTAGATAACGTTTTTATTATTTTTGTTTTTGAATTACATTTTTCTTTTTTCCTTTTTATTCTAATATTTTTCATTTTTAGTATTACTTTTAACATCAATAATATTAAATATTACAAAACTTATTACTAATTATTACTTAGTGGGAGTTAATTATATGAAAAATGTTATAGAAGATGGTCTTTTAGAAGGTAACATTGTATTTCAGAGTACTAGCTATAATTGTGGCCCTGCTGCTCTTGCTACAGTTCTTAATTTAATAGGAATATGTTGTAGTGAGCAGGAGATTGCTAAAATAGCTGGAACTGATGAAACTGGGACTACCATGTATGGCTTGATGCATGCTGCCCGGAAAAAGGGTATTTGTGCGAATGGTATGAGAATGCCTATTTCTGGATTGGGCTCAGGTGATATTGTATTTTTAATTTTAGATGGGAAATGTCATTATAGTGTAATTGCAAAAATAAATCAACATAATGTTGTTTTGGCGGATCCTGCATTGGGAAAAATTGAAATTAGTAAAAATTATTTCAGTAATGTTTATACTGGCAATGCACTTATTATAAAAAAATCAGATAATGCTCATAAAACCATTAAATGGCAGAAAATAACCTCAAATAATTCAGAAATTATTAAAAATCGTGAAAATGACAACATTAAACGAAATTGAGCCATATTCATAATAATTATTAATATAAAAATATTAATTTTTATCACTACTATAAAAACTTAATCATTGCAGTTAAATCAAAAAGTACTTAATATCTCAAGTAGTAACACATTTTGGTGATATAATGGTTGTAAAAATTGGTATAATTAAATGTGGTAACATTGGTACATCTCCTGTCTTGGACTTATTATTAGATGAGAGAGCAGATAGGCCAAACATAGATGTATGTGTAATAGGATCTGGGGCTAAAATGAACCCAGAAGAAATTGAAAAAGCCGTACCATTAATGCTTGATATGGAAATGGACTTTGTTATATTCATAAGCCCAAACCCTGGTGCTCCAGGACCTGCTAAAGCAAGAGAATTATTATCTGCTGCGGATGTTCCTGCTATCATAATTGGAGATGCTCCAGGTCTAAGATCCAAAGATGAAATGATTGAACAAGGTTTAGGTTACATTATTGTGAAGGCCGACCCAATGATCGGCGCACGAAGAGAATTCCTAGACCCTACTGAAATGGCTTCCTTTAATGCTGATGTAATAAAAGTATTAGCTTTAACTGGTGCTTACAGAGTTGTACAAAATACCATTGATGCAGCAGTAGATGCTGTTGAAACTGGAAGTGCAATTGAACTACCTAAAGTGGTTATCAGCCGAGATGTTGCTGTAGAAGCCGCTCAATTCTCCAGTCCTTATGCTAAAGCTAAAGCTATGGCTGCATATGATATTGCTACCAAAGTAGCTGATATTGATGTAGAAGGATGCTTCATGGTTAGAGATGCAGAAAAGTACATACCTATTGTAGCTTCTGCTCACGAAATGATTACTACTGCAGCTAAACTCGCATCTGAAGCTAGAGAAATTGAAAAGGCTAATGATACTGTTGTTCGAACTCCACACGGTGGAAAAGGACAAACCATGGCTAAATCTGTTTTAATGGAAAAACCACAATAAGTTACTTACAAGCGGTCCTATGGGCTGCTTATTTTTTTGTTTTTTAATTTTATTTCTATAAATAATTCTCTGTGCCTTGTAAAGAGGGTAAATAATCTTATTTTACTAAAATTTTTTGCTTTATTATAATTTTTTTTAAATTGATTAAAATAATAAATAAATATATATTTAATATTATTATATATATCCATAAAAAATCCACATTGTATGTGAAATCATGATAGAAAACCTCATAGAACGATTCTTTAATGCGGCCACAATGGAACGATGGAATGACCATATACGGCCATTTAAATTGACGGAACTTGATAAACAGGCTCATAAAATGATAATAGCTTATGTTCTAGCCAAAATTGAAGAAGAGAGTAGAGGAAAAAATTCTATTAACTGGATAAATTTAATTAAGGATTTTTATTTGATTTCTTACACAGGCTTGTTTTAACAGATATTAAACCTCCTGTATTCCACAGGATGATGGCTGAAAAACGACAAGAATTAAATGAACATGTTTTAAATGAATTAAAGCCAGATTTTAAAGGTTTGAAAGATACTTCGTTTGAAAAAAAATTTAAAAATTACCTTTCCAGCCGTGAAAGTACATTGGAAAAAAGAATTCTCCGTGCAGCACATTACCTTGCCACTAATTGGGAATTCAAAATAATTTACAGTACGGCTCCTTTTATTTATGGTATTGAAAAAACTCGGGAAAAAATTGAAAATCAAATTGAAGATCACTACGATTTAATTGGTGTTCAAAAGATAATGTTGGAAAAGAAGTCTTTTGGTTTTGTGGATCTTTGTGGCCAGCTTCGATTCCAGAAAAGATGGGCTCACTCTCCCCGAATCCCAGAAACTTCTGTCATGGGCCATATGTTAATTGTAGCCGCTACATCTTATCTGTGTACAATGGAAATGGGAGTTAAAGCGTGTGATAAACGGATATATAATAATTTTTTTGCTGGTTTGTTTCACGATCTTCCGGAAGTAATGACCAAAGACATCATATCTCCTGTTAAACGTTCTGTCAGCGAACTGGAAGATATCATTAAAGAATACGAAGATTACCAAATGAAAGAAGGTGTATTACCTCTTCTTCCTAAGACATGGCACGATGAAATGCTTTATTTCACAGGATATGAGTTTGAAAATAAGATTAAAGATGAGGGTTCCGTAAAATTTATTTCATTCACAGAACTAAATAAAAAATATAATAAAAATGAATTTTCTCCTTTAGACGGTGAATTGTTAAAGGCGTGTGACCAATTGGCTGCATTTGCTGAGGTAAAAATATCCATAAGGCATGGGATAACATCTAAAGACTTTGAAAAGGCTCAGAAAGGAATGATTGATTATTGGAAATCTCAAAAAGTCTCTGGAAATGATTTCGGCCAGATTTTCCGCAGTTTGGAGAAATTGATTGAAGAATAATTATTCAGGGGAGTATAATGTTTTCAAAATCAGAATTAGATCAAATATTTGATGAATATAATGAAATAAAGATTTCTGCATCAGCTAAATTACCAGAAATTAGGACCAAGAATCTTAACGATTCAAGTGAAGAAAATAAACATTATCGGGATTTTATTGAGTTTCAAATAAATAAGATTGACTTAGTATTGGACAAAATAGACCATATTATGGATAATTATGCAGATTTAGACTTTCAAATAGAATCTTATGAGTTAAATGGGATGTCAAAAGAGATTATTTCACTGAGAAAAGAATATTCAGTTTTAATTTAATATTTTATTTTATTCTATGCTCATTATACGGTACGACATCTAGATCTAGCTATTAATTTTCTTCCTTATTCTTTTGCACCGAGCATAAAACAGCAAACAAACTCATAATTATATGTATCATTGGACAAACTACCAGACTCCAGAATGGACTATTAAAGGAAATTGCATGGAAACTAATGCATAATTGACAATGAAATATTACTTAATATTTGCCCAGGAATGGGGTATGATTTTTTCTTATCAAATCTATAATAGTATATAATTGTTTAAAAGATTTAAAACAGTAAATAAAACATTTTAGGTTTCCTAGTGGTTGTAATTTAATTCTTATTTCATTAGCCATATTATTTTTTTTATTTTATCGGCAAAAAATGAGATTAATTATAAAACGCCTTTGGTACTAGGTATCTGGTTATGTTCTATTTGCAAAGCATCTTTTAAAGCCCTTGCAAGTGCTTTAAACAACGCTTCAATCTGATGGTGGTCATTTTCCCCTTCTACTTTTGCATTGATATTTATTCGGGCGCTGCTAGCAAATGATTCTAGGAAATGTTCAACATTCTCGGTAGATAGTTCACCTACTTTTAGCTGAGTGAATTGCATTTTCATGACACAGTAGCTTCTACCACTTACATCCACAGCTACTATAGCCAGGGCCTCGTCCATGGGTACCATGGAGTGAGAAATTCTTTTAATTCCTTTTTTGTCTCCTACTGCACTGTTAAATACTTCTCCTAATAGTATTCCCACATCTTCTACAGTATGATGGTCATCTACAGTTAAATCGCCAGAAGCTTTAACTGAAAGGTCAAAAAAACCGTGCCGAGCAAATGATTCTAGCATATGATCGAAAAATTCTACACCAGTTTGAACATCATATTTTCCGGTTCCATCAATGTTTAATGAGATTTCTATTTCTGTTTCGGACGTTTTTCTATACACTTTATTTTTCCTTTTTTTCATAAGTATCCCTTACAATCTTTATAGCATCAGCACTACATTTACTAGCACATAATGTGCAACCATGACAGAAAAATAAATCTATTATTTCAGCCTTCCCTTCAGAATTCTTTTTCCAGATTTTATATCCTTTTGGACATATTTCCAGACAATTGCCGCAACCAGTACATTTTTCTTGATCAACGTCTATTCGCATACAATACCTCTGTCAATGATAACTTACAACTTATAAGTTAAAACTTATAATGCCAAATAGTTTTCTTAAATCTTAACCTTTTACTAATGAAAGCGAAACAGCTTTGAATCCAATAAAAACCATTTTACCAAGATCTAATTTTAATTTTTCTCTAGAATACTGTGTCACATAAATATTTAGAGTCTCATGCTTGCGTAATTCAATTTCAAGCTTTACCATATTATTTTGAAGGCTAAGGCCGATAATAATGCCTTTTATTATATTTCTAACACTGGATTCATGAGGTTCAAGCATTACAATCATGTTTTCAGGACTTATAAGTAAAATAACATCTTCACCAATTTCAAAATCTGTATTAATGGGTAAAATAATGTCTTCACCATTAATGTCAACATGCATTACTTTTTGTTCTTCTTCTATCAAAGATATTTTTCCACTTAATTAATTGGTTTGAGAAACTTTTTGAAGAGCTTTGTCGATTTTAGTGTATTCTTTAATGATTTGTTTTCCCAGAGAAGACAATTTACTACCCCCACCAACCCCCCCACCCCCCC
>JAUXXK010000461.1 GCA_030681145.1 Methanobacteriaceae archaeon
CAATGGCAGATATGGCCCTAAAACACGGAACAGTTGACGTCGTAGTTGGTATTGCAGTTAGTGGAGTACCATTTGCCACAATGATGGCAGATGTAATGGATGTAGAATCCGGACTTGAAACATCAATAGCTGTTTTCCACCCCATTAAGCACAGAAAAGAAAAAGATGGTGAAGGAGCCATAAGCAGTAATTTTGCTCCAGTAAATGGTAAAAGAGTAGTTATTGTAGATGATGTTATCACCAGTGGCCGAACTATAACTGAAGTTATTAATGTCTTAAAAGAACATGGTGCAGTACCGACAGCAGTTATTGTGTTAATTGATAAAAAAGGAATTTCACTGGTGGCAGATGTGCCTGTGGAATCTTTAATACAAGTTAAGAGATTAGGATAATTTATCATTATCTCACTTTCTATCTCAATTTTTTTTAATTAATTAAAATTAAGCATTTAAAGGATTTTTAAATTATTTATTTTTGATATTATGAAATAAATTAGATATTGTTTTAAAAATTTAAAAGTAATAATTATTTAAAAATAAATAATAAAATATTAATATTAGTAATAAAAGTATTAATAACATGACATATAAAAATTTCTTAATAAATAATTTTAGGGCATATGTTCCCATATATTCAAATAAAATTTTTTTTAATTTTTTGAATATTTCGGACTTTATAAAAAATATCTTAATTTATGGAGGATATTTGCCTGCATTGTGGGGGCCTTCCTTAAATATTACGACATCATTAATATTTAATCTCCCATTAGATTTTAGAATATTAATTATTTCTTTTTTATTGCCATTAATCGCTTATAACTATGATTATTATAAAGATTTAGAAAAAGATGCTGAAACCAATCCAGAAAGAGTAAATTTTTTAAACAAAAAAAGAAGCAAGCAATTAAATATTTTATATATAGCATTAATGGTCGTTTTATTAATTTGGGTATTCAAGTTAGCACTTATGGTATTTGTTATAGTGTTAATGGTATTGTCATTACTTTATAATAGTATTTTAAAAGGATTTACAAAGAAAATAACTGCTTTTAAGAATTTATACTTAGCATTTATATGGGGGTCTTGGGGGACATTTTTAATTGTATTATCTCAAATATCCTTCTTTGATATTAGCTTGATTTATCTATTTTTGTATATATGTGCCAAAGTCATGGCCAATACCATGTTCTTTGATATTAAAGATATTAAATCAGATAAAAAAGCAGGATTAAAAACAATACCTGTAATTTTAGGAAAAAATGGGACAATAGTCTTTTTAAATGGTTTAAATTTACTTACATTATTTATATTAGTATCCGGTGTTTTATTTAAGTTTTTACACCCATTTTCATTATCATTAGCTATTTTTAATGTTTACACATTATTTTATCTAAAAATAGGTTATGGTAATATAGGCATTCTATCTAGTAAGTCATATATAGCCGACTTGGAAGCTATTTTTTACCCATGCACATTATGGATAATTAAAAGTTTAATGGTAGGGTAATCTGAAAAAGATACCAGGGTAAATATTAAACTAACTTAAGAAAAAATAGGATATAATAAGATAAAAAATAAATAATGTGTCTAATTTAAAAATGCTAAAAAATAGCTACACCCGATACCGTAATACAGCCCCTATTCCTCCAAAAGCACGTAAAAGTTGGATTCCTTCCTCTGTTTCTGTAGATATAATTTCCACATCGGATCCTACTTCCTCGGCCATCTCTACAAAGTCATCAATTACATCCTTGGATTCCGTTATTTTCATTTTTTCATTGCACTTTTTGCATATTTTTTCAGAATCTTCATTTGCATTTTTATAAGTGTAATTAGAAGTATGTCCACAAACAGAACATTCATAAGTTTTTCTTTGAGAATAAATATCTTCAGATAATAGTAATATCTCAACAGCTCCCATCAGCAAATTATGTCTTACTTCTTTCTCACCATAAGATGCCAAACCATCATCACTTACAAGTTCATGTAAGAACTTTTGAACCAGTTTTTTCTCCTGGATTACCTCCATTTCTGCTAAAGCATCCATTGACTTATCAATAACTTCTCTTATACCAAATTCACCAGTATAAGAAGTATCAACAGTTGTAATAACTTTATTCTTTATTTCGTGATGCATGTAATCTCCTTTTAAGAAATCTTCTTTGGTATGTCCTGGACCTCCCAAAATAACACCATTTAAATCAGGTATTGGTAAAAATGAATCATTAATATGTTTTCCGATTTTTTTCAAGAATTCGTGCGCAGCCAGTTCAATCACACGGTCGAATCTTCTCTGCGACTGTCCCCCTGCTTTATGCTTTCCAGGGACCCCACTAGTTAAAGTTTTTACTATATCCACCCTTTTTCCTTTTAAAGTAGCAATAGTTGCTTCTTTTCTATCTAAAACTGCCAGACCATAAACATCTTTATCTGCAAGCATTTCCTTAAGAGGCTCTAGGAAAAATTCAGAGTCACAGTGGTAAGTGTAAGTCTGTATAGGTTCTGGAGGTTCAAATACATAAGTTTCCATTTTTTCTGTGCCCGGACCTCCTCTAGGAATCATACCTACAAAAAGAACCAAACCTCGCTCAGGCGGGGTTGGAAAAAGTCTTAATCTCTGCATAATTACTTCTATAGCAGATTGAACATTTTTTTTAGTGGATTTACTCTTAATATTGGCACTTTGACTCTGTTCTTCCCTCATGTGCTTGACAACATCACTAATCTGTTTGTCCCGCGGAATATAAACCGATACAAGTTCAGTTCCTCTTCCTTTTTTATCAGAAAGCTCTTGTAAAGTTCTTTTAAATTCGTAAAGTTCCTTTGATGATATTTCAGTCAATATTCTCTCTCCTGAATTATAAGTTTTAATATAAGTAAAATATTAAATTAAGATATTAATATTAATTGTCAAAAAAAAGATGATTTAAACACAATCACCGATAATAATGTAACTGACAGTCATATATATTGATAATGGCTCGGGATAATTTCCAAAGCTTTTTCTATGAATAATTTCATCATTAAACATCCTTAAATCAAATATTAATCCATCATAACAATTCAAATTATATTTTAAATATCATTATTACAATTTATAACCTCTATCATTCTAATGTATAAAAGTTATACTAAAATATATAATATATTAATTTGTTTGAACTCCTATAATATGATTTTGAAGATATGAATGATAATAATTAATATTTCTTGAATTTTGTATAATTACCTTTAAAGTCATTATTTATATACTAAAATTTAATAAATTAAAATAAATAAAAAATGTTATACAGCTTTAATTAAAATTTAATAAATTAATTAAAAGGGCTTAAGAATTGGTTCAAGTTTACTAATCAATCCTAAAAATAAATAAATTTATTAATGAATGGCTAATCAATTAATTGACTAGGTGATCATCATGAAAATTGTAATTACTATTGGTGGATCCATTATAATAAAAGAATATGACCACCAGAAGTTCAAAGCTTACGCAGAAATTTTAGACTCGCTTAAAGACCAACATGAAATATTTGTAGTAGTAGGTGGTGGGCAACCAGCTAGGGATTATATAAATATAGCTAGAGATCTACATGGCGGGGAGGCAAATTGTGACGATATAGGTATTGATGTTACAAGATTAAATGCTAAGCTCTTAATTATGGCACTTGGAGATAATGCATATCCTTGTGTTCCAGAAAACTTCCACCATGCATTGGAATATTCCACCAGCGACAGAATAGTGGTTATGGGTGGTACAGAACCTGCCCATAGTACTGATGCAGTTGGAGCTATTCTAGCAGAATTTGTAAAAGCAGATTTAATAATAAACTTGACATCCGTAGATGGTTTATATGATAAAGATCCAAATAAATACCCTGACGCAAAACTTTACACTGAAGTTACCGCGAGTAAAATGATGGAATTTCTATCTGACAAAGAGGTTAAAGCAGGGACATACGAATTTTTTGACATGACAGCCATTCAAATGATAAAACGATCTGGAATAAAAACCATTATAGCAAATGGAAATTATCCTGAAAATCTTTTAAACGTTTTGAATGATAAAATTGGGACTACCATTATTCCAGAATAAATAAAATAGAAAAATATTAATATCAAAATAATATCCCCGAATCACATTATGATAAAATTTTAGATTAATTAAAGAGGCTTAAAAATGACAAAACCACATAGACACTGTGCTGTTTGCAGTGTTCCAATCCCTTTAGAAGAAAAAACTTGTTCTGACAAATGTCAAAAAATTCTTTTTGAAAATCAAAAAAAAATGAGGAAGACCAGAACTATGCTTTACATAATTTTTGGAGCATTTATTCTGGTTTGGTTAGGATTAGCTTTATATGGACGAATGTAAAATAACTTTTTTAAATTATTTATTTTGATTATAACCCTTCAGATGCACTACTAATATGTAGAATTAACGTAAATTAACTCTTTTTACTATTTGAATGTTCTAATTTATTAATTGGGTTTTATTAATTCCATGAATAAATTATATTTAATTACTACATTATTTTTTTATTCCATCATTAAATATCCATATCCAATCATAGAAAGACCAATAATTATACCTAAATACATGGAATCGATGATTCCAAATCCCATTAAAATATAGAATAATCCAAGAGATAAAAAGATAATTCGAAGATTCTTTTTATATTCATTTTCATCTTTTATATAAAAAAGAAGGAACCCATATGACATTAATAACAATCCCACAATGTAGAGCCATGTTTCAAATATAAAAGAATATAAAAGAATATGGAACATTAAAGAAATTCCAAATAATAATGAACAAACAGCAATAGTAAGCCAAACAATGTTTGTTTTTTTAGTATTTATGCTATTAAAATCTTTATCATTAAATTCTGTAAAGAATATCAAAAGAAATAAAAGTGTAAGTAGCATACCTGAAATTTGGCTAAGAATCATTTCTCCCAAATATGGTGAAAGAATTAGTACTGTGCCCACCAAAATAATGGCCCAGTTTATTTTATTATTTTTCGGCATTTAATTGTCCTCATTTCATTAGTATCGTTTTATCTTAAATTTAACTAAATTTAACTTTTGATAGTTTATTTCAATTATTAGGTTTATAGTTTACTTGATAGTTAATAAAATTTTTTAACAATGAAGTATAGTATAGATTTATAAAATAAAAGATGATATAATTATAGAAAAAATTTAAGGATTTCGTAATAAATTGATAATAAATAAAACATTAAGAGAGGAAAAACATGCTGATTTTAACTACACCTAACATTGAGGATAAAAATATTAAAGAATATTATGGTTTGGTAAGTGGAGAGGCTTTGTTAGGGGCAAATGTCTATAAAGATATGTTTTCTGGTGTTAGAGATGTGGTGGGGGGTAGAACTTCGGCCTATGAAGAAGAATTGCAAAAAGCCAGAGATCTTGCTATAAAAAGTATGGAGGAGAAGTGTAAAAAATTAGGGGCTAACGCCGCTGTTGGTGTTAGAATAGTTTATCATAACTTAGGAGGCACTATGGGGAATACTATACTGGTAAGTGTCTCTGGAACAGCAGTTTATTTTGAGGATAAATAATATCTATAAATTTAACATTTTAGCAAGTTAATTGAATAAAGTAAAACAGGATATCATGTCAAAAAAATCCCTCCCATCCCGTGCAAAATATTTTTTCTCTGAAAAAAAATGGGGCATTGCTGCCATACTAATAGGTACTGCTGTGGGTTTTTTATCAGCAGTTATTTGTGTAAAAGGCCATATAGCCATATTTGGTTTTAATATTTCTTTTATCGTTTCGCCACTTATTGCCGGTTATACTGAAACATATGTGGCTCGAAAAAAATACGGAAAAACCACCGGAGCTATAAGTGCACTTTTAATATTTCTTTTAATAAATATTGGATCCTGGGTATTCCCTAAAGAACCTATCAGTCTCAGTATAATTACTTTAGGTGGTTTAGGCCTGGCTTTTCAGGCCGCGTTTCCTATTCTGGTAAATTATCTGATTTTTGTGATTTTTCTAGGAACAATAACCTACGTACTGGGATATATCGGAAATATATTATCCGGTTTAACTTTAAATTTAACCAGTGGAGATAAATCAAAAAACAATGATTCAAAAGATGAAACATACGACCCCGAATCAATAGATTTAAGCCGATTCAATGTGTTGGCTGTAAATACATCAGAAATTCATGGCAAGAAAATTTCCAAAAATTATGGAATTATGAATAGCGAGTACATCTTTAAACCGAATTTGGAATTATACAATAAAGAATCTTCAAAAGATCCTGTGATTTTTAAACAGATGGAATTTGGCCGTAAAGCAGCTTTAGCCAAAATAATGGAGATATCACAAAAAATAGGGGCTAATGCTCTAATTGAGATAGAAATTGATTATACAGATATTGGCGGATTAAAGGGTAGTGAAATTATGATCTCAGCCTCAGGTACTGCTGTTTTAATAAAATAATGTTAATACTTTTTTATTATAATTTTTAATATTTTTTTTAAGTTATATTATTTTAGTTCTAGACTAACTCATTTATAGTGGAATTTTAAGAAACTCAAAAACACCAATCATCTTTAAACCAATATAAAGAAGAATTATAGAGAAAGCATATCTCAAAAAATTTTCTGGGAATTTATGTGCTATTTTTGCACCCACCCTGGCCATTGGTATGCTGAAACCTGTTAGAATAACCAATTGAAGAATATTTATATACCCCAATGAATATTCTGGTAGTCCTGGGACACCCCATCCATTAAATGCATACGAAATTATGCCTCCCACTGATGTTAAAATTATTACAGCTGTAGAAGTTCCTACCGCTTCAATCATACAAAATCCTAATAAAATGACCATTATTGGAATTAAAACAATTCCTCCACCTATTCCCAGAAGGCCCGATGCAATTCCGGCCAGAATTCCATAAAAGATAAGATGATAAAAATCTAAAATCTTTTTTCTATCCCCCTCAGGATTTTTATGACTTAAAAAGTTGATAACCACTAAGAAAACCAAAAATCCAAATAAAAGTTTTAAGATATTACCTGGAATGTATGCTGCAATAAAACCTCCCATTAATCCCCCAAAAAATCCTCCCAGACCCATGTAGATTGCAGGTTTCACAAGAACCGAACTATTTTTATAATGAATATATGCTCCACTTAATGCTGTTGGTAACATAACCCCTAGGCTAGTGCCAAAAGCAATTCGAATGGCCGTATCAGGATCTATACCTAAAGATTGCAGGAGGAAAAATTGAACAGGCACCAAAATAAATCCTCCACCAACTCCCAGAAGTCCCGTAGCAAAACCCACTCCGATACCAGTAATGGCCAAAATAATAAGATATATTAAGTTAATTTCCATACAACTATTTAGAACCAGAGTACATAAATATTTAATAATGTTT
>JAUXXK010000464.1 GCA_030681145.1 Methanobacteriaceae archaeon
TTTATTATACTAATCTAGAAAAAAATTAAATTACCCCTATAAATATATTAAGAGATATAATTATTGTAAATAGATGGAGATTAATCATGGATGTTGCTGTTTTATTTTCAGGCGGAAAAGATAGTACCATGGCTGTTTACAGGGCCATGGAAGAGGGACATAATGTTAAATATTTATTCTCCATGATATCTGAAAACCCCCATTCTTACATGTACCATGTTCCTAACATTCACCTCAGCGAACTTCTGGCTCAAGCAATGGAAATTCCTTTAATTAAAGGACATACCTGTGGTGAAGAAGAAAAAGAGGTGGAAGATCTTAAATTAGCCCTTAAAAAATTAAAAGATTTAGGTGTAGAAGCTATATATTCTGGAGCATTATATTCTGTTTATCAAAAATCAAGAATAGATAAGATATGTTCCGAACTTGAATTGGAGTCAATTGCTCCTTTATGGCAGATAGATTCTGAAGAATATATGAGGGAGATTCTTATATTGGGCTTTGAGGTTATTTTAATTGGAGTGGCTGCTGAAGGGCTTGATGAATCATGGTTAGGTCGCAGGGTCGATAATAAATCATTAGAAGAATTAATAAAACTAAACCAAAAATATGGGATTAATATAGCCTTTGAAGGCGGTGAAGCTGAAACAATGGTTCTTAATTGCCCTATTTTTAAGAAAAAAGTAAAAATATTAGAATCAGAAAATCATTGGTCTTATGACAATGGATATATGAATATTAAAAAAGCCGTCCTAGAAGATAAATAATAATTAGGTAATCATCAATAATTATAAAAAAATTAATTGTTTATCATAAGAAAAATAAAATAAAAAATTATTCTATTTTAACATTTATTAAGTCTTCTTTTACTAATTTAGATACTTCTACTCTCAATATCCCATTTTCTAACTGTGCTTTAGATTCACTAGGAATTACTTTTTCTGGGAGTGAAATCTTTCTTTTAATATTACCTTTTTGTTGTTCAGATAAACTGAAAAAACCACCTTTCATATAATGTTCCATTTCTACAGTAACTTCTAAAATCATTTCTGATTCCGATAAATCAATCTTTATGTTTTCTTTTTTAATTCCCGGAAGAAGTACTTTAATTATTAAACTCTCTGATGTTTCAGATATTGTTTTTCCAGGCATTAAATCGTGATTGATAATTGATTCTTCAATATCACATCTTACATCATTAAGTGTTTCGACGGTTTGATTTAAAGCATCTTTTAGATAGCATTTCATTTCAGACATATGTTCTTTATGATACATTTTCTTCATTTAATCACCCACCAATTTTTAAATATTAATAAAATTCAATATAAACATATTTGTCATTAAAAACTTAAATAAATAATTAAAAGCTATTATAAGTTTCTTCACTGCTTTAATATTATTCTCATTTTCCCTGATTTTTATCAGCCTAATAAATTATAATCTTATTTTAGATCCAATAGCTCCCCCTGATGCACCTACTATTCCATTAACCATTAATCCAATAATTATGCCTATTAATCCAAATTCCATTATGTTTAAACCAGGGCCTAAGTTAAACATGACCCCCATTATAATCATTACAATTGAGGAAAGTATACCTGTAAATACACCTACAATTGATCCATGAATAGTTCCATTAACCAGATCTTCGTTTACATTATAACCTACATATATGGCGGCTAAAATATATCCCGCAAACGATCCAAGGGTTCCTAAGAAATACCCTAGAACCATACTGAGTATAAATGCTAGAATTATTCCTACAATAATTTCTATATAATAAATCATCTTCCAACCCTTTTTTCAATATAAATGTCTAAGACACTTAATTTTTCTTCAAGTTTAATTATTATCGTTTATTTTTATTTTATAGTCTGCCTTTTCTTATAATTGAAATGGTTAGTACCAGAGCAAAAATAGAACCAATGAGAAAAATAACAAGGCCCACTGATGAAAAACCTATAGTGGGCATAGGCATACCTTTATTTGTTTGTAATATTAATGAAGATCCAATAATAACAGATGATATTAAGACAGCCAATGATATACGGTTAGTCATTGTTTCTAAACGATCAGAAAACTCATCCAAACCTTTAAGGTCGGTTTCCATATTAATTTTTCCTTTTTCAAGGCGTAAAACTAATCTATTCATTGTTTGAGGGAGATCTTTTAATAGGTGTTCTATTTCAAAGAGGTATTGTGTTTGATACTCTAAAATATTCAGTGGGCTTAACTTTTTCTTTATTATTTTTTTTATAAGTGGTTGAGTTAAATGAATTCCATTAAATGTAGGGTCCAATTTACGCCCTATATCTTCGGCCATAGTAATGACTCTTCCAAGTAAAATAAAGTCTTTAGGAAGTTTAATTTCATGTTTAATCAATATTTCAGGCATACTGAATGCATTAATTAATCCACCTATATCATCAATTTGAGCACCATAATATCGGTCCAGAAGGTTTAAAAGGTCAAATCTTAATTCCTCAATATTAACGGAATCATCGATAAGGCGCATGTACATCATTTGATTTACCATGCCTTTTATATCATAATTTATAGTGTAAATAAATAATTCTGCTAAGTTATCCATGAATTCATGGTCCAAATGTCCTATCATTCCAAAATCAACAAAACAAAGTACATTGTTTTCCAAAACGAAAATATTCCCTGGATGAGGATCTGCATGGAAAAAACCATTTAGAAATATCATTTTAAAATAGGATTCTGTACCTATTTCCGCAATTTTCCGTCGATCAATTTCAATATCTGATTCCAATATTTCACTTATTTTAGTACCATGAATGAATTCCATGGTTAAAACTTGGGAGGTGGAAAATTTCCGATAAACTTTAGGAGCATAAACTTGAGGGTCTTTTTCAAACATTGATCTGAATTTTTCTAGGTTCCTGGCCTCCTGGGTGAAATCCATTTCATTTCCAATGACTCTTTCAAATTCATCTACTATACTGGGTAAATTGTAATATTTAACATTTTTAATTCTTTTATCCATTTGTCGTGCTAAATAACGCATTAAAGTGATATCTTTTTTTATTTCTTCTTCAAGATTTAATCTTTGGACTTTAACTGCAACTTCCGTACCATCGATAAGCCATGCGCGATGTACCTGGGCAATTGAAGCAGAAGCGATAGGGGTTTTTTCAAAATCTTGAAAAAATTCATTAATAGGTCCTTCCAGTTCATTTTCAATAACTGATTTAACATCCTCAAAATTAAATGGAGGTACTTCATCCTGTAGTTTGGATAATTCCTCAGCAACTTCTTTTCCAACTAAATCTGGCCGAGTACTTAATACCTGGCCTAATTTAATAAAAGTAGTACCTAATTCTTCCAGAACAAGCCTCAATCTTTCTGGTGCAGTGTTATCTAAATCGCTTTTAAAATCAGATGAACGTAAAACATTTATTTTAAAACTTGTTTTAAAACCAGCATGGGCCATTATATTTCCAAATTTATATTTGAAAAGCACACTTATTATTTCTCTAAGCCTTAACAAATCCGGTTTGGGTTTATCCATTAAACCAAGCGACATATATTAAAATAATATTTTTCAACATATAATACTTTTTATTATTTTTTTCATGATGAAAATATGAATCAGAATTATATAAATCAATCAAGAAGTAATTTATAATCAATAAATCAGATTATTTAATAGAATATGGTTCATAGAACTAATGTTAAAAAGATTTATGTTAAAAAAATTAAATAATTATTATTAATTTAATTAAAGGTGTTTTTAATGAAGGATTACTCCAAATACTTTTTTATAACAGCATTAGCACTTATAATAGCTGCATATTTCTTGGCAAAAGTACCAATTAGTACCGAACATGCACCTATATCGGGATTGTTTATAATAGCTTTATCTTTGCCGTGTTTTTATGCTTTAGGAGTTTCATTGGGATGGAAAAAGGCATTAATGTTAGTCTTAATTCTCAGTATTTATGCCATTTTTATTGAATCATTTGCTATTATAACTGGTTTTCCATATTCTAATTTCCAATATACTGATCTTATTGGATTTAAAATATTTGGTTTAATCCCCTATACTCTCCCTTTTGCTTATGTACCACTTTTTATAGGATGTTTTTATTTATCGTCATTACAATTTACTAACAAATGGAAAATAATCATATTTTCAACTTTTTTAGTTCTTATGGCTGATTTAGTATTAGATCCCGCAGCGGTGGCATTAAAATTTTGGATATTTGACACAAGTGGGTTTTTCTATGGTGTTCCACTAATGAATTTCGCGGGATGGTTACTAAGTGGATTTTTAGCATCATTAATTGCCATGTATATAATTAAAGATAATATTAATGATTTTCATACACCAAAAGCAATAGTATTGAGTTTATTTTTAATTTTAACTTTTTGGAGTGCAGTTTGTGCCTATATGGGTCTTATAATTCCCGCAATTTTTGGTGTAATATTCATTTTTTTCATATTATACAAAACCAACTTTAAAGTCGGTGAATTCAATAAATACTAAATTTTAATATTTCATTACTAAAATTAATAAAAATAATTCCAAATAATAATTAATTAAAAAACAATTTACAGATTTTGTCGATTGAATATACTTAAACTAAATGAATAAGAATTTCCTAACTTTAAATTAATATACTTAAAATAAATAATTTTCAATTTTAGCTTTTCAATTAATGGTATTGTGTTTTATCAACTTTTCTACTAATTTTTGAATAAGTACATTTAAATCTTAGATTTACAAAATATATTATTAACTATTATTAATATTCTTCTTGATAACTAAAAATATAAAATTTGATGATATTATGAAAGCAATTGTTGTTGGATCTGGATTTGGGGGACTTTCAGCCGCGGCCCTTCTTGCAAAAGATGGTTTTAAGGTCACGGTATTGGAAAAAAACGAGCAAATTGGTGGAAGAGCCAGTGTTTATTCTGATAAAGATTTTAATTTTGATATGGGGCCTTCATGGTATTTAATGCCGGATGTATATGAAAAGTTCTTTGCTGAGTTTGGTAAGAAACCTGAAGATTATTTTGAACTGGATAGGCTTGATCCATCTTATAGGATTTTTTTTGGTGATGAAAAAGTTGTTGATGTTGCTTCAGATATCGAAAAGAACTACGAACTTTTTGAAAGTTTTGAAGAAGGCGGAGCTGAAAAATTAAGAAAATATCTTGAAGACTCTAAAGAGATATATGATTTTTCCATTGATGAAATGCTATACCGAGATTACACATCTATTCTTGATTTTTTTAGTGGAAAATTACTACTTAAAGGTTACAAGCTGAAAATATGGGAAAATTTACAGCACTATGTAAATAATCAGTTTGAAAGTGATGAGGCTCGTAAAATTGTTCAATATTCCATTGGATTTTTGGGAGGAGCACCTAATAATACACCGTCTTTTTATCATATCATGTCCCATATTGACTTGACTATGGGTGTGTGGTATCCTCAAGGAGGAATGCGAAAAGTTACTAAATCCATTTATGATATTTGTATAGAATATGGTGTTGAATTCAAGTTTAATGAGCCTGTTGAAAAATTAGAAATAGATGAAAATCAAGTTAAACAGGTAATAACTAATAAGTCATCCTATGATGCAGATATAGTATTGATGAATGCAGATTACCCACACGCTGAGATTGACCTTCTTGAAAAAGAAAATCAAACTTATAACGAAAAATATTGGGATAAAAAGATTCTAGCACCTTCTGCTATGGTGGCGTATCTGGGAATAGATAAAGAAATGGACCAGTTTGCTCACCACACACTTTTCCTGGATAAAGATTGGGAAGCAGGTTTTGATACAATATTTGACCCAAAAAAAGCTGCTTGGCCTGAAAAACCATCTTATTATGTTAATGTACCATCAAAAACTGATAGATCTGCAGCACCTGAAGGTTCTGAAACATTATTTGTTTTAGTGCCGCTTGCTCCTGGAATCGAAGATACTCCAGAGCTTCGTGAAAATTTTTATAACATGATAATGGATGACCTTGAAGCTAAAATCGGGGAAAATATACGCGACCACATTGTAGTTAAACGTATATTTGCATTAAATGACTTTAAAGAGAGATATAATGCTTATAAAGGCACTGCTCTGGGACTATCTCATACATTAAGGCAAACGGCTCTCTTTAGACCAGCTCATATGAGTAAAAAGGTTCAAAATCTATATTATTCTGGACATTACACTCATCCAGGTATAGGGGTTCCTATGGTTTTAATATCGTCTCAGATAGTTGCTAATGAAATTACTAAAAAACATGGCTAATTTTTATAAATCATATAGCCTTGAAACAAAAAAATATTTTATGAAAAACATGTATAGAAGTACATGAGTGAGGGATATGAGAATAAATAAAACTATTTACACCATATTTAAGAAAGGTAGTAAAACATACTTTTACAGTACAGTATTCTTTCCTAAAGTAGTTAAAAGGGATGTTTTCACATTATACAGCTTTTTAAGAAAGGCAGATGATTATGTGGATGCTATTCCTCAAGATGCAGAATCGTTTTATGCATTCAAAGATAGATATGCTGATGCAAAAAAGGGTTCTATAACTGGAGATGTGGTCATAGACTCTTTCAGAGAACTGGCAATTAGAAAAAACTTTGATGAGGGATGGATTAATGCATTCTTAGATTCCATGGAAATGGATATTTATAAATCAACTTACAAAGACATGGAAGAATTGAAAAATTATCTTTTTGGCTCTTCAGAAGTTGTTGGTTTGTTTATGGCTAAAATAATGGACCTAGAAAAAAAATCTTACGATGGAGCACGGAATTTAGGAAGATCCATGCAGTATATCAATTTTATTAGGGATATATCTGAAGATATCGATCTGGGCAGGGTGTATTTTCCTCAAGAAGATCTTGAAGAGTTTCAACTTGAAAACCTAGAAGAAAATATTACTAAAAGTAATCCCGAAAATTTCAAAGCTTTTATAAGAAAACAACTCCAAACTTACCAGTCCTGGCAGACTGAAGCTGAAAAAGCATTCCCATATATTCCTTACAGATGCTTAATACCTATTAAAACAGCTTCAGATATGTATAACTGGACTGCCACCCAGATTGAAAAAGATCCATTTATTGTTTATAAAAAGAAAGTGAAACCTTCTACACCAAAGATTGTTTTAAATGTTTTCTCAAACTCAGTAAGCATTCCCTTTAAATAAACATTAAATTGCCGAAAAATAAGATTTAAAAAAATAGGTATATTTTGATTAAAGACTACGATAAATAAGGATTAATAAAACATGAACTCCAATTTATCATTTGTTTTTAAAATTTCTCGTTTTAGGTTCTGGATTTACACTGGGGGGACCTATGTTGTAGGTTATGCTCTTGGTTTTAATGTATTCGCTGATTTTCTTAGGCCAGAATATTATTTATATCTTTTTTATTTTTTCATAGTGGCCAACGTATTTATTTATGGGGTCAATGACTATTGGGACGAGGAAACCGACAAGTTGAATCCTAAAAAGGATGAAAAAGAGTATAGGGTTAATAATATTGAACGCACAAAGCTTCTTAATGTAATCTTTATTGTAACTGGTTTTAGTTTAATCTTAATGATATTCCAGAATCTACCAGAAAAAATCATATTTTCTATATTTCTAATATTATCCTATTTTTACAGTGCAAAACCACTAAGATTCAAAGAAAAACCATTTTTTGACTTTTCATCAAATTATCTATATATAATGCCTGGAATATTTGCTTACTATCTTGTTTCGCAAACATTTCCTCCCCTTTTAATTCTTCTAGGCGCATATTTCCACATATCATCCATGCATATATTCTCTGCAATACCGGACATAGAATATGATAAGGCCTCTGGGATAAATACTACGCCTGTTTTCATTGGCGAGAAAGCTTCTTTACTTATTTGTTTGATATTCTGGATATTATTATCCGGGATTGTTATATATTTAGCAAATTATTATCCTTTAAGCTTTTTAGTAATTATTTATCCACTATTTCCACTTAGCTTACTACTAAAAACAGACTTAGATATAAAAAAAGTATACTGGTATCTTCCTTATGTAAACACCGTTCTGGGTGGTATATTATTTATTTCTCTGGTGGGTTACAAGTTATTATTTATTAACTGATTAATTAATTCAAACTTAATTCAAAACTAAAAATAGTATTTCATATTAAGTTATTTTAATTTATTATTATAAATTTAAAAAAATAATTTAATTGTATTATATCAATTCCACAGGCGCTAACCAATCTAGTAATTCTTCTGAATTATTGGTTCTAACCTGAACAATTATATCTCCTAAAGGAGATTGATTTCCTTCGATAAAATTAATAACTCCCATTAAAGCAGTTTGTTTTTTCAAAATAAATTCTATCTTATCCTTTTTCATTTTGGATTCCATTACAGATCTTGCAGTGGCCCTTATCCTTTGTTGTTCCATTATTTCCCTGAGATTTTTAAGTAAACTACAGTCTCCCTGTAATAAGATATAGTTTTTATCTATTTTTATGGAACCAATAGGGAAAATATTTCTTACGGCTTGCTTAACTTTATCCTGATCTTCTGTAAGGTTTATTTTTGATGATACTTTGACTTTGCATTCCATTTCATGCCCTCTTCTTCCTATTTTTATTGAATTTAACTTCCATTTGTTGCTTGAGTATTTTTTTGGTTTGACTTTTAAATCGCCATAGGGGCCCTTCATTAATAACCATAAAATCAGAGGTAGCAATTACATCACCAATACCAAAACCCATCTCTCTTTTATCTCTATTTTGAAATTCCATAAATTCTACAGAATCATCCGAACGTTGTCTTCTTTTTAAACGCTTGAATCTAGTTTTGGGATTTGAAAATACAGATATAACTGCAAATCTAGGGAAATTTTTTTGGAATATCTCCACTTCATAAGGACTTCTTATGCCTTCAATCATATATGTTGTTTTATTATTTTTAAATTGCTTATCTTCTTTTTTTATCTTTTCAACACATTTCTGGGCAACAACATAATCACCATTCTCTTTTCGCAGAGCAACAGCAGTTTGGCCTACATTAAGGCCTCTGATTTTGGCTTCATCCCGAACAATATCTCCCATTCGAATAATCCTCATTCCCATTTGCTGAGCAATACTGGATACAACTCCTTTACCTGATCCTGGCATTCCTGATACTCCAATAACTCTCATTTTGGCCACATCGTAATCATGATAATTTATAAAATAATTTAAGATTAACTAAATAGATGATATAGAAATCATGTCTATTTTATTTTTAAAGTACATTAAATTATAATTTATTTTAAAAATTTGATACATATACTATATTTTAAATAGACTTAGTATAACTTAAAGTCAATTAAAGGATAATATAAGGATAATAAATTACTTCTTTATTTCTATAGTCTTTAATGATTCTTTTAAGTTTTTCTCATTATTAAAATTGATTAAAATATTCTTCAAGGTATTTTTACTTTCTTTTTTTAATGATAAAGATTCATTTATTAGTAAAGGCAATGTTCGAACAATATTGTCCATTATAGAAATCGAGGACATCTTTGAAGTACGTGATAGTGGATTTAAATCAATGGTAATAATGTTTTTTCCACTTTGAACCAGTATTTCGGCCCGATCACCATCTTCTAATGGAACTAATACTACATCCGCATCAAAAATTCCTTGTGGGCTGGCTGTGGCCCTAGGACTTTCTATCCCATCAATAAATTTTAGATTAGTAGTATCTGTTCCGTAAATATCAGAAGCCCCAGCACCAATTAAAACTTTTTCAATGGCTTTAATCCGTTCTTCGGTTCGGTAAAATAGATTAATCTCAATTTTAGCATCCAGTACTTCGGATAATTCTACTATTTCCTCAGCAACCAATGCAGCAGTATTCCCATTAACGGAAAGCACAGGATTTTGGGACAATAATAATGTTGCGGCGGCGGCTTTGATAGCTTTGTGAGCAGAGGGACTGGTTTTCTCTCCAATTAAATAATCAAATGCTTCGCCCCGACCATGGGCAATCATCCCTGAATCTGCCAGAATACCATTTTTATAAGCCTTTACAATCTTATGTCTTAAAAGTAGTGACTGATAACGTGGATGATTTTTTGGAATCATGATAAAAAATTGTTATTATATGTATAAGTTTTTAGTGTTATTTTAGCTGTTTATAATTATGATTTTATAAATTTTTTCTTAGAGATTATTAAATAACCTATTAATTTTATAAATTTTAGGAAAATTATGTATCTTAAGCATGCCCATCTGGAAATTATATTATTAATGAAAACAATATATGTATTCTAATAAGAATCTGTATCCATAAGTATAATATTATTAAATCTGGATTCTTTAAAATTTTAAAATAAATTTAAATATATTAAATATTTTAATAGTTAAATAATTAAGGGCCGTAATTTGAATAAAACAAATACAGGTGTATTTTATGAAAGAAGATATTGAATTTGATACCGAAACAAACTCTAAAAGAGAATATAAAGTAAAAAAAGATAAAAGAAATCTTTACGGAGTTTATATTGGAATTTGTTTAATTATATTGGGCATAGTATGGTATGCAATTAATATGGGATTAATACCATTACAATATCTCCAATCATGGCCACAAATTCTCCTGATTCTGGTTGGTATTTTGGTAGTGATTAAATCCTTATAATTTTGATTTAGTTGCTTAATGATTATCTCTTTAAT
>JAUXXK010000465.1 GCA_030681145.1 Methanobacteriaceae archaeon
TTTATTATACAAATAAAATGTAATAAAGTTTATTATTTTAGTTTAAGTATAATTTTTTTACATGATGTTTTAATAAACTATCTTCGACCGATAGCCATTTGTTCCAGAGAAAAAGCGATTCAACAATCCAATAGATAATAAGAATAAATTTATTTATTATTAATACATAAAATGATATATGGATATTCCAGAAAAATATCAGGAAGCTGTGCAGGAATTCGTAAGAAGAATAGAGAAGGATCATCACAATGAAATAGAGAGTATTATCCTTTTTGGTTCTGTGGCACGTGGTGAAGCCCGCGAAGATTCTGATATTGACATTTTAATTATAATAAAAGAAGAAGACTTCCATTTAAGACGTTTATTTATAGGAGAGGCCTTTGATACTTTCATGAAAACTGGAAAGAACGTTTCAGCAAAGGTTATATCACATAATGATTTCCAGTTAAGGAAAAATTTTTCTTTTTTAAAGAATGTTATTGCTGATGGTGTTAGAATTGCCTGAAAACGAGATCCAACAGTTGATTAAAAGGGCCGAATTAAGGCTTAAAGCAGCTGAATATTTACATGAGAATAATTTTTATGAAGATGCGGTTAGTAGGGCTTACTACAGTATGTATTTTGCTGCTACCGCTCTTCTTTTAACGAAAAATATTACTGTAAAAACTCATAAAGGATTAATATCAAAGTTTGGTATGGAATTTGTCAATAAAGAAGTCGTTGAAGGATATTACGGGAGAGCTTTGAGAATAGCTGAAGAACTTAGAGAAGAATCAGAATATTCCATTTCCCGTGAAATTCCAGCAGATGAATCAAAATCAGTCCTTGAAGATGCAGAAAATTTTTTAAAACGGATAAAAAAAGTCATAGAAGAATTAAATGTATGAAAATCATAATCTCTATAAAATTTAGTATTATATTTTTTACCATCACTGGAAGTATGTGCAATTTTTGCACAAACTGAATTTTCATCCAATTCTTTATCTAAAAAAATCATAACCACTATATCCAAATTTTAGTTAAACTATATTTTACTTTCTTTTCATCAAATAAAAGTAATATTTCATCTACTTTTTTAGCTTCAATGATAAAAGTGGCCCGGCCCATCTTTTTTCCGTATTTAGAAATGATTCCTTCCCTTTCACTGATATATTCTTTTTCTTTATATTTCTTTTTGACTTTATAACCATATAATTGTCTTTTAACAAACATTTTATCTTTTGATGGGATATCACCATAGGTATATGAAATAAATGCTGCTGGCTTTAAAAATTCTTTTTGGCCTAATATTAAGTCAGTTTTGCAATATAGTGTTATTCCTCCATTAACTACTTCCCATAGAAAATCTGAATCTACGGATTCTTTACGATTAAAATATACAAACGAAAATGGATTCTGAAGATTGTACTTGTTCTCAATTTTAACTGCAATTTTTTGAGCTTTTAAACTTTCTTCACCAATTTCTGGATTATTTGGAGAGTTAAACATTAAAAAAATATCAATATCACTTTTTTTGTGAAGTTCATTTTTCACTGCAGATCCAAAAAGAATAACTGCTTCTATATACGGAATATCTTTTAGGTTTTGAGCTAATTCAAATGCAGAATCTAAATGAGGTACTTCTTTTAGGTTTTGAGCTAATTCAAAATCATAATCATCTTTAATATTCATTGGCCCACCTGATAATTTGATTTAATATTTTAAGAACTTCTGATACTATTTGCTGTTATATATGTACAGAAAACAAAGTATATTAATTTTTCTGTTAACATATAACAAGAATTATAGCGCACATGACCTATAAGGAATAATATCAAAGTTTGGTGTGGAATTAGGTAAAATATCTGTAAACGATTATCCCTATTAAGACATACTAAAAAAACCATAAAAACCCCCTAATCACCATAATATCTCCCCAATATCCCCCATAGGCCTATTTTAAATTGTATTACTCTTTTATATTTAAGAAAATATAAATACCTTCAACACCTACTATAATAATTAATATTAAAAAATTATTTCTTATCATTTATACTCAAAATTTGGGGGTAATTCAATTAAATTTAAGCAAAAATCAATCTTCACGATAATATTGGTCCTGGCCATTTTGTCTCTGGCCAGCCCCATATCCGCAGCTAATAATTATAATGTGAACAACACCACCTATATTAACGTATTTTCAGATTCAGGTATTTTAACTAATTTTAATCTGGACGGGGTAGACCACACCTTTGAA
>JAUXXK010000467.1 GCA_030681145.1 Methanobacteriaceae archaeon
GATCCTTTTCATAATCTTCAATCATTATTCTAGAAAAACCATCTATAGCTCTTAATGGTACTCTTAAATCATGTGAAACAGAATAAGCAAAGGCTTCTAGTTCTTCATTAACATCTACTAGCTTTTCAGCTTGTTTACTTAGTTCGTTGTTTAATTTTCTTAAAGAGCGAACTCTCTCCACCCTTTCCGAAAGAAGCGCCACCATAACTATGACTAACAATAATAAGATTAATCGGAAAGCATCTTCAGATAAATTAAATCCAATAGTAGAAATAAGAGGTTGAATTACAATAAGAACCAAAGCTACTGCAACAGGGATAATTATTAAAAATTTTTTGCGGCCTAATGTAAGACCCATGATAAATGGTAGAGAAATTAAACTAAAATCAGTGATATTAAAGTTAGATGCAAAGATAGTATCTGAAATAATAGAGCTATTTTCCAGCCCTAAAATAAGTAAGAGGCCTACTAAAGCTATTAAGAAAAAATTTTGAATTTGGATATTTATTTTCTCTGTAATCATAATTATCACACAATAATATATTATCTACATTATTTAAAAGCATTGACGATTTAATTCTATAGATAATTAACTATACATCACAATTACACTGGAATATTAAGCTAATCAGCTATTAAACATAATATGATGTATTATAATATAAAAAAAGATGTTTTGAGAATTGTGTAAATTAAATGTTTCTTAGATAAAAAAAGTTTCTTAGATAAAAAAAACTCAATTGTGCCTTAAAAATTAGCAACAAAATCAATAATTTAAAAAATAAAATAAAAAAAAACTTAAAAAAAAAGTTTTTTATTTAGAATAGGTGGCAGAAAGCTCCCGGCTTAAAGGAGTGAAATTATCAGAAATAATCTCTTTTAAAAACTCTCCCGTATATGTTCCAGAGGCTGCAACTTCCTCAGGAGTTCCAGTGGCCACCACCATACCTCCACCATCTCCACCATCGGGACCTAAATCAATTATGTAATCTGCTGTCTTGATTACATCCAGATTGTGTTCAATCACCACTACAGAATTACCAGAATCAGTAAGACGGCCTAAAACATGTAAAAGTCTTTTGATATCCGCAAAATGTAGGCCTGTGGTTGGTTCATCCAGGATGTATAAAGTTTTTCCAGTACTCTGGCGACTCAGTTCCTTGGCTAATTTAACCCTCTGTGCTTCTCCACCAGATAATGTGGTGGCTGATTGGCCAAGACGGATATAACCCAGACCTACATCATCAAGGGTTTGGAGTTTCTTTTTTATTTTAGGAATATTTTCAAAGAATCCTAATGCTTCTTCCACTGTCATATCCAGGATTTCTGCAATGTTTTTACCTTTATATCGGATGTCTAATGTCTCATCATTATATCTTTTGCTTTTACAAACCTCACAAGGCACGTAAACATCAGCTAAAAAGTGCATCTCTATTTTTATTATTCCATCACCTGTACATGCTTCACATCGACCACCTTTAACATTGAAACTAAATCTTCCAGGTTTATAACCTCTTTTTTTAGCTTCAGGGGTTTCAGACAATAATTCTCGGATGTAGGTGAATACTCCGGTGTAGGTGGCAGAATTGGATCGGGGTGTACGTCCAATTGGTGATTGGTCAATAATAATTATTTTATCAATGTGTTGGACGCCTTCAATTTTTTCATGGCGACCTGCGCTCATGTGTTTACGGTTGATTTTTTCATATAAACCTTTGTAGAGAATTTCATTAATCAGGGTACTTTTTCCAGATCCTGAAACTCCAGTGATACAACTAAATACCCCTAAAGGAATTTCCACATCGATATTACGGAGGTTATTTTGCTGGGCCCCACGAATGGTAATATGATTTCCATTAGGAATCCTTCTTTTTTTAGGTAGTTCCACGAATTCTCGGCGGGAAAGGTAGTTCCCTGTAATAGAATCTGTGTTTTGCATTATTTGAGCAGGTGAACCTGTGGCTACCACTTTTCCACCGTGTTCTCCTGCTCCAGGACCTACATCAACCACATAATCTGCAGATAATATGGTTTCTTCATCGTGTTCCACCACAATAAGTGTGTTTCCAATGTCTCTGAGTCTTTTAAGGGTTTCAATAAGGCGTACATTATCCCGTTGATGTAGTCCTATGCTTGGTTCATCAAGGATATAGAGAACTCCCACTAAACCAGATCCTATTTGGGTGGCTAATCGAATTCTTTGAGCTTCTCCACCTGAAAGGGTTCCAGATGATCTACTCAAAGTTATATAATCCAATCCCACATTAACCAAAAATTTCAAACGTTCGTTTATCTCTTTTAAAACCTCTTTGGCAATAAATTCTTCTCTAGTGGTGAGTTCAAGGCCTTGGAAGAATAATTGAGATTCTTTGATTGGCATTTCTACTACTTCAGCTACAGATTTCTGGCCAATAGTCACGGACCTACTCTCAGGCCTTAATCGACTACCGTCACATACAGGGCAGTTATGATCGCTCATAAATTGCCCCATATAACTTCTCATATAATTGGATTTAGTTTCCAAATAAATACGTTCCATACGACTAATAACGCCCTCAAATTTTCTATTAACGCGATATGATCGATTTTTTCTTTTAAATGAAAATTCTATTCTCTCAGTTGATCCGTAGAGAATGGCTTTCTGGTATTTTTCATCCAGATCCTGGAATGGGATATCCATACTGAATCCAAAGTGGTTGGAAACCGCCTGCAACATCTGCTGGTAATAATTTTCCTTTGTGGTTGATTTACTCCAGGGCACAATAGCCCCTTCATTAAGGGTCAGCTCGGGATTAGGTACAACCAATTCTGGATCTATCTCAAGTTTGCTTCCTAAACCATTACATTCTGGGCATGCACCGTGGGGGCTGTTGAATGAAAACATACGGGGACTGATTTCTTCAAAGTTGATACCACATTCTACACATGCAAAATGTTCACTGTATATCTTCTCCTCTGGTTTTTCTTTTTTAGAGTCTGGTGTGTAGGCCACTATAAGTATTCCTTCACCCAGCTGTAAAGCAGTTTCCACCGAATCAACCAGCCTTCTCTGGAAATCAATATCAGACCTGATAACTAAACGATCTACTACAACTTCAATGGAATGTTTTTTATTTTTATCCAGAACAAATTCTTCTTCCAGATCAGAAACTTCACCATCCACCCTTACCCTGACAAAACCTTTTCCTCTAAGGTTATCAAAAACCTTAAGGTGTTCGCCCTTCCTATCCTTTACCACCGGGGCTAATATCTGTATTTTTCTTCCTTCTCCAGTTTGCAAAATACTTTCCACAATCTGACCCGATGTCTGTTGGGATATTTCTTTTCCACAACTATAACAGTGAGGAATACCTATCCTGGCAAATAAGAGTCTTAAATAATCATAAATTTCGGTTATGGTTCCCACAGTGGAACGGGGATTCATTTTGGTGGTTTTCTGGTCAATAGATATGGCCGGTGATAAACCTTCAATATAATCAATTTCGGGTTTTTTCATCTGTCCAAGAAATTGTCGGGCATATGCCGATAATGATTCCACGTATCTTCGCTGACCTTCAGCATAAATTGTATCAAAGGCCAGTGAAGATTTTCCAGATCCACTTAAACCCGTTATAACAATCAGCTTATCACGGGGTATTTCCAGATCTATATTCTGTAAATTGTGCTCACGGGCGCCTTTAAGTACAATACACCCTTTTTTATTTACTATCTCAGCACTCATAAAATTAATCTCCTTTAATTATATTTTTAAATATTAAATATCATTTATTAAATTAATGTATTAGCATTAACTACGTAGGGAATAATATTTTTAATCATTAAATAAGAATTATAGTTTTAAATTAAGTAGAAACTCCCTTTAAAGCCATTAACTGATCCCTGATTTTGGCAGCCTTTTCAAAATCCAAGCCAACTGCTGCTTTTTTCATATCTCTTTCCAGATCAAGTATTAAGAGTTTTAATTCGTCCTTTGGCATTTTCTCCACGTCACTGAAATCTTTTAGATCTTCGGTGGCTTCTTCTTTCTTGTCTTTAAGACTTCTTATTACATTACGCGGTATGATATTGTGTTTTTTATTATATTCTGTTTGTAGTTTTCTACGGTGATTTGTAATATTAACTGCATTATTAATTGAATCAGTAATTTTATCAGCATACATTAAAACTTGCCCATCCACATTCCTGGCAGCACGACCTATGGTCTGTATCAGTGAAGTCTCTGAACGAAGGAATCCTTCTTTATCAGCGTCCAAAATGGCCACAAGTCCCACTTCTGGTAGATCAAGTCCTTCCCTGAGCAGATTTACGCCTACTAAACAGTCAAATTCCCCTCTTCGAAGATCGTCTATTATTTCTATTCTTTCTAGAGTATCAATCTCAGAGTGGAGATATCTTACCTTGATACCAATTTTAGCATAGTATTCTGTTAAATCCTCGGCCATTCTCTTAGTAAGTGTGGTAACCAGGACTCTTTGATCAAGTTTAATTTTTCTCTGGACTTCACCCAATAAATCATCCACTTGACCTTCCACTGGACGAATAATAACCTGAGGATCCACCAATCCAGTAGGCCGTATAATCTGCTCCACCACATTTAAACTTCTTTCAAGCTCGTAATTGGCAGGAGTGGCTGAAATATATGCCACCTGATTTACTATACTTTCAAATTCATGGAACTGTAGTGGTCGATTTTCCATAGCTGATGGCAATCTAAACCCATAATCAACCAGTGTTTCTTTTCTGGCTCGGTCCCCGTTATACATCCCCCTTATCTGAGGTACTGTGACGTGAGATTCATCAATGATAGTTAAAAAATCCTTGGGAAAGTATTTTATTAGGGTGTAAGGTATTTCTCCCCATTTTCGATCGCTCAGATGAAGGGAGTAATTTTCAATACCTGAACAGTAGCTCATTTCTTTTAGCATTTCTATATCAAATTTGGTACGTTGTTCCAGTCTTTGTGCTTCTAGTAGTTTATTTTGTGAATTTAAAACCAGTAAGCGTTCTTTAAGTTCTTCTTTAATATCATTTAAAGAAGCCTTTAATTTATCTTCCCCAATAACAAAGTGCTTGGCAGGAAAGATCATGGTTCTTTCAAGTTGCTGGATTTTTTTACCTCTTAAAGGATCAATCA